>JARLHD010000380.1 GCA_031292435.1 Ignavibacteriaceae bacterium | reverse complement strand
GCCAGTCCCCTGCAGATCATTGGGATAATCATTATAACCAAAGTTGCCGTTGCTGGTAATAGTTAGAGCGATATTATTACCGGACTGGGTTGCATAATTAGGATTTCCTGTTACTGATATCCACTGAAAATCTGAATAGGTTCCATCAGTATAATGGAGTAGGAAATCGAGGGTGACATTATTGGGCATAGACTGAGCAAGTTTGAAAGTAAGGGTGCTATCGTTGAAAGACTGGAGTGTTCCAACTGCTCCCGGATTTATATTTCCATTTACGATAGTAGAGTAGCTATTTTTACTTTCCAAAGAGATTGCAAGGGATGAGGAGGCGGAAAGGTAATTCCTGAATTGGGTATGCACGGTGATGGTTTCGCCGGGTTCCAGTACACCGTTATTATTTCCCCCGGGGGCATTGTCTGAAAATGTAACATTGGCGGCTCGTACTGATTCAGATTTGAGGTTGGTTACTGAATTAAAAGCGTTTACTCTTCCGCGACCGAGCAAATTAACATATGATGGGTTAAGAGAAGAAATATCATCACAATTTACCCGGACCTGTTCTCTAATCTGGTCAGGGGTATATGTTGGAAATTTACCGGCGATCAGTGCTGCAACGCCTGCTGCGAGGGGGGAGGCCATGGATGTACCGGATAAGGTTGCGTAGGTATCAGGCTGCCAGGTAGAATAAATACTTACGCCGGGGGCACACACGCCGATATCATGTCCAAAGTTCGAGAAGGATGCTTTATGATCATTTTGATCTGATGCTGCGACAGAAAGTACGCCATCATAATCGGCAGGGTAGAAGGTTTCCGAAGAACCATCATTGCCGGCGGCACAGACGACGAGTGCGCCTTTACTCATTGCATAATTTATAGTTTCCTGCCCAAGCAGAGAATAGCCTGCACCACCCCAACTGCAATTTATTATTCTTGCATGATTATCGGCGGCATAAACTATACCTTCAAATCCATAGCTAATATATGCCTCACCGGTAGATGATCTTATATTATCCTGGGCTACTTTAACAGGCATAATTTTACATTTAAAACCGATAGAGGCAACACCAAGTCCATTATTAGTAACGGCGGAAGCGATACCTGCGACATTAGAACCATGTTCAGGACGATCTTCAATCGGGTTATTATCAGGAGAAGGAGAGCCATCGGAATTTCCTAATCCTCCGAAATCCCATCCCTGAACATCGTCAATGTAGCCATTATGATCATCATCGATTCCATTATCAGGAGTTTCCCCCCAGTTATGCCAGATATTAGCAGAGAGATCGGGATGGGGCCAATCGACGCCTGTATCGACAATACCAATAATAACAGAAGTATCACCCTGGATGATACTCCATGCTGCAGGGGCTTTTACCAGAGGGAGAGAATATTGGCTTGGATAACTTGGATCATTAGGAGTAAAGTCAGCGACACGGTAAACAAATTTAGGTTCAGCCCATTCGACTTCTTTTAAAGAACGCAATTGATTTGCAACAAACAAGGGGTCCTGATTAGAGTTATATTTAACAATTATAATTCTGTCCAGGGAAGTCCCGGTATTATTATTCATCAGAAACGATTTAGTTGAACTTAAACTAAATTCATTTAATGCTTTTGATAAATTACTTGATAAAAGAATATTGGTTGCAGAATTTGCTGGGGGTTTATCCTTAAGTTTAATAACAACAATATGGCTTAAGTACAGAGAATTGTTAGAACTAAGGATTTGATTTTTTTTTGAATTAAAGTTAAAGGCAAGAATGGGAAGAACAAGAAGTAATATCCATTTTGTATAATTATTGACAGCAGGAGATTTCATAATTACGCCCATATAAATTATAATTGAAGTTGAACTTAAAAATAAATTACTTTAAAAACAGTTCATAATTCTTTAAGTTTTTGTATGTCTTTAATTAATTTCGAAAATGTGACCTAATGAACAGTACAGATGAATTGAAAAATAAGATCCAATCGGCATATAAAGATTGGGAATTGAATGTTTATGGCAGATCAATAAAGAAAGCACCGGAAAGGGAGAAGGTATTTACCACAGCTTCTTTTAAGAAAGTAGAGCCGCTATATTACCCTGAGAATGTTGATGAAAACTATATAGAGGATATTGGATTTCCCGGGGAGTATCCATATACAAGGGGTATACAGCCAACGATGTACCGGGGAAGATTCTGGACAATGAGGCAATATGCGGGATTCGGGAATGCTAAGGAATCGAACAACAGGTACCGTTATCTGCTGGAACACGGGACATCAGGGTTATCGGTTGCTTTTGATTTGCCGACACAAATAGGGTATGACAGCGATGATCCGCTAGCATACGGAGAGGTCGGCAAGGTAGGGGTTGCAATTGATACGCTTGCCGATATGGAGATATTATTTGATAAGATCCCGCTTGATAAGATATCTACATCGATGACGATTAATGCTTCGGCTTCAGTACTGCTTGCGATGTACATTGCAGTAGCGGAAAAGCAGGGAGTTCCAAAAGAGAAGATTAGCGGTACGATACAGAATGATATTCTGAAAGAATATATAGCGAGGGGAACTTATATTTATCCTCCTAAACCATCGTTACGTTTGATTACCAATATTTTTGAATACTGCGCTAAGGAAGTGCCGAAATGGAATACGATTTCAATTTCGGGATATCATATAAGGGAGGCGGGTTCGACGGCAGCGCAGGAAGTAGGATTTACACTGGCAAATGGAATCACTTATGTTGAGGCGGCGATTAAGACGGGGCTGGATGTAGATAACTTTGCCGGACAGCTTTCATTTTTCTTTAATTCGCATAATGAACTTCTTGAAGAAGTTGCCAAATTCAGGGCGGCAAGGAGGCTATGGGCTAAGATCATGAAAGAGAGGTTCCATGCAAAGAAGGCAAAATCAATGATGTTGAGGTTCCACAGCCAGACAGCAGGTTCCACATTGACTGCACAGCAGGTTGATAATAATATTGTAAGAGTGACGGTACAAACTTTGGCGGCGGTGCTGGGTGGGACTCAGAGTCTACATACAAATTCGAAGGATGAAGCATTAGCGCTGCCAACAGAAAATTCTGTAAGGACAGCATTAAGGACACAACAGATAGTTGCTTATGAGAGTGGAGTGACAAACACAATTGATCCTCTTGCCGGATCCTGGTATGTTGAAACAATGACTGATCAAATAGAAAAAGAAGCAAAAGAATATATAGATAAGATTGATGCTATCGGGGGAATGATTGCAGCAATAGAGGCGGGTTATGTTCAGACCGAGATCCAGAAAGCATCTTATAGATTTGAAAAGGAAGTTGAGAGGGGGGAAAGAATAATTGTCGGCAGAAACAAATTCCAGGTAAAGGAGGATGAACAGCCGGAATTATTAAAGATTGATTTTAAGGTTCAGGAGGAGCAGATAAAATTCCTTAATAAAGTAAGGAGCGAAAGGAATAAAGCAGAGGTTGAGAAAAGGCTTGATGAATTGGGGAAAGCAGCAAAGGGAGAGAATAATTTAATGCCATATATTATTGCTGCTGCAGGTGCCTATGCAAGTGTTGGGGAAATCTGTAATACAATGAGAGCCATATACGGTGAATATAAAGAAACAGTTGTAATCTAAATGGAAATAACACATATAGAGCATATCGGAATTGCAGTTAAGAATTTAGAGGAAGCCATTAAATTTTATGAAGAGATATTCGGATTGAAATGTTATGGAATTGAGGAGGTAAGAGATCAGAGAGTAAGGACAGCTTTTTTCAAAGTTGGACATACGAAAATAGAGCTGCTTGAAACAACTGATACGGATGGACCGATAAGTAAATTTATTGATAAACGGGGGGAAGGAGTACATCATATTGCATTTGCAGTCAAGGATATTGAATCGGCGTTGAAGCAAACAGAGGGAAAGGGAATTCAGCTTATAGACAAACAGGCGCGGAAAGGTGCTGAAGGGCTTGATATTGCATTCCTACATCCGAAATCAACTTCCGGAGTAATGATTGAACTTTGCGAAAAGAAAGAAGAAACTAAATAGAGAATTATATGCATGATATAAACAAGAAAGCTAAGTTTTTTAAGGCATGGAAAATATTCCTTATAAGAAAACATAATAGAAAAGAGCTTTTTTATACAGTAATATTGTTGGCATTATTGATATTTAGTTTTACCAGATTTTTAAATTATATTGAATTAAGAGCGGGTTTTTCATTCAGCGATCCCTTGTTAATTCTTTTTAAACCAATTCAACTTACATGGATTATTTTTGGATTAATATATATAGGAATAATCATAGCACTAATAAATTTTATTAAAGATCCGCTTCAGCTTTTAGCTACATTCCAGGCGATACTTATATTAGGTTTATTCAGAACAATGGCGATGTACCTGTTACCATTAAATCCTCCTTCTGATATGATTCCTTTAAATGACCCTATTGTACAAATGCTGGGACCGGGAGAGATACTTACGAAGGATTTGTTTTTTTCCGGACACACTTCCACACTATTTCTTCTTTTCCTTGTAGCAGATAAGAAAGTTCTAAAAGTAATATTTCTTGTTTTTGCAGTAGTTGTTGGAATTTCAGTATTATTGCAGCACGTGCATTATTCAATAGATGTATTTTCTGCCCCATTTTTTGCATATGCATCTGTTAAATTTGCAACTTATATCAAGAAAAGATATCTGCTTAAATATTAATACTTTTAGAAACCTATGAAGATAAATTGTGTTTAATCCTTTTAAGAATGTTAAAATAAAGGTAATACCTTCAAATAATAAAATCATAAAAGTAATATATCTGGGTTTAGGTATCTTTTTTGTGG
>JARLHD010000379.1 GCA_031292435.1 Ignavibacteriaceae bacterium | reverse complement strand
TATTATGGTATTTCCATCTAAGAAGAAAAGGGAGAAAGCTGATGAGAGCAATAACCAGGAAGGATGAGTTAGAATTTATATTAAGGGGGATTCCGGAGGCATTACCATATCTAATGGAAAAAGGAGTTAATGTTGTGAGCCATTGACTCGTACATTAAAAGTGATTCAGCTCTTGCGCGAAAAATAATCAGAATGGATGATATGGTGGATGATTTTAATAAACAGATCTTCAATTTCCTAGTACATAAGATGGGAACATCACCTGAACTTGCAAAACCGGGTGCACACCTTTTAATTCTTTCCCGTCATATTGAACGTCTGGCAGATCATGCAACCAACATTGCAGAGGATGTAATATTTATGGTTGACGCCCGTCTTGTTTCACACGCTAAAAAACTTGGCATAACAGAAGATTAGAAAAACTATGTATACTTTATTCGACCGGGGAGACGCCTGCGAAATGGAAATCAAAAGCGGACAGGAGTCCGCCTTTGTATATTTTGAATAGTATTATAGGTTATATGTAAGGGAAAGGTGAACCAAAATTGTTGATAACTGGCTTGTACTTCCATTGTATTCATTTGCAATAAGACTAGGATTTGATGCGGTTAATGATTTGTTCAAAGCCATTTCAATAGCAGCATTGATAGTTAAAGGTGCAGAAATTTTATAACTGCCACCAGCGGTTACACGCTGATCGACGATTGCCGGGAATACAGGGAAAATGGTTGATTCAGGAACCGGATTGCCTCCATAAACATATCCCAAACGAAGAGTAAGAAGATTAGTTGCTTTAAACTCACCACCGACTTTTACGATAACAGAATTTTTCCAGTTCATAGGGAAATCCAATGAAAAGGCACCGGTATTGCCAAGCATAGTATTGATATTGGAATTGTTTCCGTTAGATAGCTTTAAAGTCATTTTGTCGAAAGCTTTAGCCCAATTCAACCATTCGATATCCAATCCAAACTGTAATAAATAATTGGCTGCGTATGAAGCACCAAAACCTAAAGATTGTGGAAATGCAAGATCGACATTAAGGTCATAATTGGCAATTACACCTTTTGAAAGATCGATTCCCATCTGACCGAATTGAGTCATAACAGCTCCTTGCGCCTGCTGCTGAGTAGCACCAGGATTCTGCTGCATATAACCCTGAACTGCCAGTCCAAACGCATTATTTAACTGCTGAGTCATATCCATGGTAGCTTTACCATTTTTATATGTAAGAGAAGTTGGAAGAGTATAACTTAACCCCAGTGATAATTTATCAGTTGGTTTATAAGCGAAACCAATTTTACCATTAAATCCTATGCCTGTAAGTCCGGTCATTGAAGATGTTGCGGTTACTTCATCGTAACCGAACCCACCAGCGCTTTGCGGAGCGGCAAACATCTGACCAAAGGTCATACCCGGTTGAGCAATACCTTTCATGATTGAAGGATCAAGAGAATAGGGCATGGAAAATTCGAGTGTGCTATATACAAGATGCAGAGATGTTCCAACAGAAAACTGATCATTAAACATGTAAGCCAGAGTAATACCACCTTGCATAGAAGCAAGCTGGGAATGATATTGCTGCAGGTTGTAGGAGCCATCCTGATTTCTATAAAGAGCATTTTTTAATGAAAAGTCTGCACCCATACCACCGGAAGTAAAGGCACCCACACCCCAAGTGAATTTGCTATTTGGATATTTATTAACATAAGTTAATCCAGGCAGGGGGAAAGTATTCTTATCGCCGGCAACATCATTAAGAGTATTCTTAAAATGTAAAGTAGGAAACATTAACGACATATCCAGGTTGACTACTGAATTATTAAGGAAGGATATTCCCGCAGGATTTGTCATCATTAGTTCAGGGCTATCAAAGGTTCCGATAGAAGTTCCTCCCCTGCCCATTGATAAGGCGTCGAATCCGATAAGGCGAGTGCCGTTTTGTCCAAAGGTAAATGATGAAAGTGAAATTAAAAGAACAATTGAACTGAGTATTTTTTTCATTAAAGAGTTCCTATTTATTTATTTGTATGTAATTTTGTCAGCAACCGCCTAAAACGCGTTTTACCTGCTTCTTTTCTCCGGAAGCATGTTTAAGTTTATTTTCCTTTATTAATACCGGGATTAAATTGGATGCAGAAGAGCGGAAGCGAAATGTATCCACATCTTTTCTGATTATTGTTCCTGTTGGCATTGCAAATTCGAGTATATCTTTCCTAAACTGATCGAATCCTCCCTTTAGTACCTGAATATTACTGAATCCCAATTCGGCTGCCAATACAGCACCTTTTTTAGCTGTTAATTCATCATTTGCAATAAAGACATTTTCCTTATTTTTTACAGATAGTAATTTGCCGGCATCCTTATCAAATAAATTGTCCAATTGAAAATGCGTTGAATTAGGCAGAGCCAGCGAATCATAATCTTTCCGGGACCGGAGATCGATAATCTGTAAATCCTTATCGTTATCAATTAACCTAAAGGCTAATTCATCTGCATCCATCCTTTCAATTTTATAAGAGGCAATAAAATTATTGTTTGATAAATCGTGAAGCATATTTTCTCTTTTATCCGGAAGGACAAAAGCAGTTAAGCCAACAATTATTGCAAGTCCAGTTAAACCCAAATAAAGTTTTGATACATGAAACCCTTTTCCGGATTTATGGTTTACCCTATTTTCAATCATTGTGGTAGCCCAAAAAGCTGCAACAGCCATGAAGATAAGTAGGAAGGCAAAAAGTGACTGAGAAATTCCGATAGTTTCAAACATTTGGACATTACCCCAGGAAGCAGCTTTATACAAACCTTCAAACATTGGATATCCTTCTGCAAAGACAAGAATACCTAAAAATGATCCAACGACGAATATCATTCCATCAATTTTACCAATAGCAGCAGCACAGACACTAGTACCAGGGCAAAATCCCCCTACTACAAATCCCAGCCCCATAATCAATCCTCCTACAATTGCTGACCAAAGAAAGGTAGGATTGATATAAATAAGTTTTACATCCAATAAACCGAAATGAGCAAGAGCAATAACTCCAATCATTGCAGTAACGCCGGCTGTAAAAAATACTCTCAGAACGGTAAAATCATAACCATAGAATAATCCTACCAATTTTTTGGATGTTGAAAATCCCGCCTGTTCCAATACAAATCCAAAGCCGATACCTATTATTAACGCAACAATAAAATTCAGTTGACTCCCGATTACATCGGGTACTAATGGTCCCATTAATATTCTCCTTTATAAGATAACCAGAGTTTTCTAAAAAAATAAGCGAATGCATAGGCGCCGCCAAAAATAGCTATCATAGTTATGATACCCCCGGTAGACATAACAGCCATACCGCTTAACGCTGCACCGCTAGTACATCCTCTTCCAAACTCTGCACCAAATCCAAAAAATGCACCACCAGCCAAGGCACCTACTATCCTTACTTTAGCACTTGTTCCGGGAGCATGCTCAAGAGTAAACTTAAGACGGTTAGAAATGAGACCAGATATAAATGCACCAATTACCACACCTGCCATTTCAAATATCAACCAGTTCATGAGTGGATTGCCGGGATGATCTTCGCCGTATTCTTTATAAAATTTGAAGTTTCCTGTATGTGCGGGAGCTACGGTTTCCACCGTTTGGACAACAACGCTTTTAACTGCACCGCTGGCTCCTAATCCCCTGCCGGTAATATAAATAGCAGCTAATAAAACCAATCCAAGCAGGAACCCAGCCAGATAAGGATTCATATATTTTGTTTTATTCATCAACGACCTCAGAGATTATTTCAGAAACAGTTTCAGGAACAGTTTGTTTGTTATCATGTTCGGCGGTTTCCAAATCTTCATAACCAGTTACCATAGCTTTAAGATTGGAAGTAACAGTTGTTCCAGTTGTAATTAAATAAAGATGAACTATTATAAAAGCAAGCAACAGAAATGCACCAGCAGTATGGAATAAGGCAATCACTTTGACAGAATCTATATTCATCCCGACTATTCCACCATTTTGAGGATAGCGATAAAACATATAAAGCAATCCTGAAATCACCATAGTTGGGATAACGAGAATTTTTAGTGCAAGATACACCAACTTCTGAAGCGGATTAAGTTTGCTTAAAACTGTTTTTCTTGTTGGATGAGGAGCGTTAGAAAAAATACCGAACAGATAATAGTTAAGTTGGGCTTTTAAATTTTTAACTGTAGGAATATATTGTCTCCATTCACCGGTTGCGAAATGCCAGAATATTGCAAAAACTATAAGGACAATAAATGCATAGGCTGCAGTATTATGGTATTTCACTGCATTCTGATAACCAAAGAAACTGATTGATCCATGGATTTCAAATCCAGTCATTGCCAGGAAAAATATTAGCAGTGCCTGCATCCAATGCCAGAACCGTTCAAAAGACCTATAGATATATACTTTATTTTTCATGTTATGCTCTTTTTTTCGTTCTGCGTTTTGAAATAATTCTAATTATTCCGTGGGTAAATATTCCCAATAAAGAAAGAATCAGGATAGTGGTTCCGGCTGTATCAATAACGGGGCTGTAATCTCTTGCCGGCATATAGAAATCTTTCAGATTTGCCAGACGACTATTTTCACGAGAATGGCAGTCGGTACATTTAAGAGAATTTTCTTTTGTAGAGACCATATGATTTATAGGCCAGTACATTTCAGTCTGAATAAAAGAAACCTGACCACTGAATGGAAGATTTATCTCCTTCATACCGACGGCAGAGGCTCTTTGCCAATCAAAATCTTTCCAGAATGCACCCTCACCATTTTTATCTGCAAAAAGTTTAGGTTGAATAAGTATTTTATTTATGGGATCAAAAGGCTGCCTTGCTCTGTGAATTTTAACAGGGATTATCTTTGAGTCCCTGTCATTATAAGAGCCGTTTAGAGTATTTATTGCTAACGGTTTTGAAATATCTGCAACTGAATCACCCAATAAATAATGTTCTGCTGTACCGTTAAACCAGATGTATTCGGGTTTTAGATTTTTTCCCCATTTGAAACTTCCTTTTATAGATAAATATGTATGGTTACCATCTTTATCATCTTCCTCGATAGGTTCCCCATTTTTTAATCTACCTGCAGTTGACCAATCCCAATCAGTTTTAGTAGCATTAACTTTAGCATAGACCGGAATATGGCAAGTCTGGCAGGCGACTTTTAAAGTATGTTTGTTTAAAATTGCATCTTCATGAGGGTTTTCAGAATGACATGATTCACAAGTTGTTCTATTCCGATTCATAGAAGCAAGGGAATACATTTCGCCGCTAATAATATGCTTTTCAGTCTTATGGCAATCCACACATTGAAGGTTTGCACCAGTAGTATTCATATGGACATCAACATCCCTGGAGGGATCAAACATTGCCTGCTCCAGATCGCCATGTTTTACATTATTTCCGCCACCGCCAAAGAAATGGCATACTCCGCAATTAGTTCTTTTAGGTTTGCCAACATGCTGGGCGATATTATTGAAGTCAAGTGTTGTAACCGGAGCACCTCCCATTTCAGGGGCTTTAGCATATGTCTCTGTATTATCATGGCAGATGAGGCAATCGATATTCTTAGCATCGGTAAAGGAGAAAGCCTTTTCGGTCATACCAAATCCTATATGGCATTTTGCACAGCTTTTTTCGTTACCTTCAACTCCGATGCAAAAATTATT
>JARLHD010000049.1 GCA_031292435.1 Ignavibacteriaceae bacterium | reverse complement strand
TTGTGGAAACCACCGATATTAGCACCATTGACATAATTGCCAGGGGTACCAAATCTATCAGCCATTGTAACGCAGGTAGAGTGTATCTTATTCATGATTAATTTCAGCCGGTTATCCACCTCTTCTTTTGTCCATGGTAACCGCATGCTGTTCTGAGCCATTTCAAGACCTGAAACTGCAACGCCGCCGGCATTAGCTGCTTTACCCGGGCCGTACAATAATTTAGCTGCCAGGAATATATTAACACCTTCTAGTGTAGTTGGCATATTGGCACCTTCACTAACGCAGAGAATTCCATTATTCAGAAGATTCTGTGCATCCTTGCCATTTATTTCATTCTGGGTTGCACTTGGGAAAGCGCAATCAGCTTTATGGTTCCATAACGGATTATAATCCAATTTAGAATCAACCGGGAAGAAAACTGCTGATTTAAATTTATCAGTATATTCTTTGATTCTTCCTCTTCTAACATTTTTTAATTCCATAAGGAATGCTAATTTTTCAGCATCAATTCCTTTTTCATCAAAAATATATCCATTGGAATCAGACATGGTAAGTACTTTACCGCCCAACTGATTTATTTTTTCTACTGTATATTGGGCAACATTTCCACTACCGGAGACAAGACATTTTTTCCCTTCGAGTGTAGTGTTTTTTGTTGAAAGCATTTCTGAAGCAAAATATACAGAGCCATACCCCGTAGCTTCAGGGCGAATAAGAGAACCGCCCCAGTTTAAGCCTTTACCCGTCAGTACACCGGTAAATTCATTTTTTAATTTCTTGTACTGACCAAATAGATAACCAATTTCTCTTCCGCCAACCCCGATATCACCTGCGGGAACATCTGTGTCAGGACCAATATGTCTGTATAATTCACTCATGAATGCCTGGCAGAAGCGCATAATTTTAAGATCACTTTTACCTTTAGGGTCAAAGTCAGATCCGCCTTTTCCGCCGCCCATAGGCAGGGTAGTTAAACTATTTTTGAAAACTTGCTCGAAAGCAAGAAACTTCAGGATACCCAGATTTACAGAAGGATGGAAACGGAGACCACCTTTATAAGGTCCAATTGCGCTATTCATTTCAATTCTGTAACCCCTGTTTATATGAACTTCACCCTGATCATCAACCCAGGGAACTCTGAACATAAGAACTCTTTCCGGTTCAAGAATTCTTTCAAGTATTTTTGCAGCCCTGTATTCAGGATGACGTTCCAAAACCAAAGTTAAAGATGCAGCAACTTCTTCAACAGCCTGATGGAACTCTGGTTCTGCAGGATTTTTTGCTTTTACTTCTGCCATTAAATCTTTTACGTACTGGGACATTAAAACCTCCTATTAATTTTTGTTGTAAGAATATTTTAATTCAGATGGGTTCCCCAAGAACAGATTTTGTGAGTAACAAATAGCCATCATAATTTTAATTTGTTAAAAGGAAGATAGAATGGATTTAAAGGGAAATAAGCAATAAATATGATGAATTTATTGTAGTAGTTATTGGAGTAGTTGTGTAGTAATTATTACTACAATTCAATCAACTTGTTCTGAATAGCATACTGTGTCAATTCGACATTTGTTTTGAGATTTAATTTTTCGAGAATTCTATTCCGATATGAATATACTGTATGAACACTTATGCATAAGTCATTTGCGATATCTTCAGTTGATTTACCTAAAGCAATTTTACAAAGTATTTCATATTCCCGGTCGGATAATTTATTTCCATGGTGTTTCCCTGGGTCAATATTATCAGCTAAATTCTCTGCAAGAGAAGGGCTGATATATTTCTTGCCTTTTACGATTGTCCTGATTGCAGATACAAATTCATTAGGGGCACTTGCCTTTTTAAGATAACCGGAGGCACCTGCTTTAAGGGCTCGTACACCATATTGTTCTTCGCCATACATACTTAAGATTAAAACGGGAAGATCCGGATATGTTTTCTTAAGATCCTTTAATGCTTCAAGACCACTTTTGCCCGGCATATTTATATCCAATACAACAGCATCCCAAACATCCTTTTTAAGAAGCAGAAATAGTTCATCAGCATCTCCGGCTTCCCCCGTAACTTTCATATCGGGTTCTTCAGCAAGGATTTGTTTTAGGCCTTCTCTAACTATTGCATGGTCATCAGCTATTAAAATTTTGATCATAATGGTTGCAGGTTATTTGTTTGATTTACTAAACGGGATAATAGCCTTAACAGTTGTGCCATTATTCATTGAACTTTTTATTTCAACAGAACCGCCAAGAATAAGAGCTCTTTCTTTTATGCCCAGGAGACCTAATGATTTAGGATCACTAAGTTGATTTTGAGTGATACCCTTTCCATTATCGGCAACCTCGAGGATGAGTTGATTATTAACTTCCCGGAGATTGATAAGAATCTTGCTGGCATTAGCATGTCTTGCAGTATTATAAATTGATTCCTGAAAAATACGGAATAAAGCAGTTGATTTTTCCTGATCGAGATCTATTTCTTCTTTAGGGAGGGCGCATTCACAATCGATTCCGGTTTTATCCATAAAATCCTGAGTCTGCCATTCAATAGCAGGGATAAGACCGAGTTCATCTAAGAGTCCAGGACGTAACTTTGAAGCAATTTTTTGAACAGACTCAATCGAATTATCAATTAGTTTTTCTACAGACTTAAATTTTGATTTGATCAGATCATTACCGGTTATTTTATTTGATAGAAGGCTGATCTGAATTTTTAAGACAGTGAGCATTTGTCCAAGCTCATCGTGAATTTCACGGGAGATCATTTTTCTTTCTTCTTCTCTAATAGACTGTAGTTTAGAAGCAAGATTTCTCAACTGGTCGGTTCGTTGTTTTAATTTATCTTCAATATCACGACGTTCCGCAATATCGCGCGAGATAAAAAGCACTGCGGGGCGTTCATTATAATCAAATAGTCTGGAATTTATTTCGACAGGGGTTCTATCATTATTTTTGCCGGACAAAACAGAATTGAAAATAATTGTTTTATCTGAATTCAGCCGGTCGATGAATTTCAGAATTTCATCTTCCCTGTTATCAAAAAAAACCCGAAGGGGATTCTTTTGGAAAAGTTCATTTATTGAACAGCCTAAAATCTGGCAGGCTTTTTCATTAGCCTCCACAAAACTACCCAGAGTTTTTCCGTAATTAAGATAACAAACGAACATTGCATCGCTGGTATTATTAAAAAGACTTCTGTACTGCCGTTCGCTTTTTTCAAGCCGCAATTCATTTTCTTTTTTATCTGAGATATCACGTACAAGTGATAGGACGAGGTTATTTTCAGAAGAACTTTTTAGAAAAGAATTAGTAAATTCGAACCAAACTTTCCGGCCATTCCATAGTACGGCCTTTCTTTCCAGTTGAGTTTTGACATTATTTCGTGCTAAATCCTCTTTATATTCCTGAATTATTTCGCTTTGAATATTCGGGTGGTAGAGGATATAAAAAGGTTTGTTTATAATTTCCGATTCAGGTTTATCGAATAGCTGACAGAAGGCGGGATTGACGGCAACAATATTTCCTTCTGAATTAGTTATCCTTATGCCATCTGCTGACTCATTCCAAACATCATTTAGATCGAAGCTAAAATTTTCTGATAAAGAAGGTGTCATGATAATTATAAATTTATCTGCCGGGTTTAAGGATTATGCCCTTATTCTGCTGACCGTTTATCCGCACGCTTAAAGGTTTATCGAAGGTAAGATGCCGGGCATAATTTAATTCATGCACAGCAGGCTGGAGAGTTAACCAATCCCAATCAATGAATCCGAGGTTATCCAAAGCGTTAACTGAAAAATAGCCGACTTTAAAAGATGTTATATTCTGAAAGAAATGTGAGCCCTGAGATGGCGTGACATTTAAATCTTTAAATCCGGATTCAACAATAACACTTGCCCCGGAAATCTGGTCCCAGGTTACAGGTATGCCAAGCCAATGATCCAGGCTGCCCCAGCGACCGACTCCAATAAGGATGTAAGGTTTTTTCAGTGCAAATAATTCAGAATTCAGCTGGCTAATTTCCAATGCAACTTCGCGGCTTTTACCTCGATCAAATTTTTGTATATCAACCATAACAATATCGTAAAGATCGTTTATTGCGCCATTGCCCAAAACCTGGTTACTCTGGCAAATTAGATCTTCCTTATCAGAATTATCAACATCAAGTTCTTCGAGCTCACGGCTAATAACAAGGGGGCGCATTTGAAGCATAGCAAATTCCTTGGGTTTACCGGGAGGAACATTCATATTAACAGCAAACTCTATTTCAATGGGAGCTCCCATACCCCAGGTTCCAAGTTCAAGTAAAAGATCAAGAATCTCAGCTAGAGGGAAAGCATTATGTTTAAGTACAGGTGCAAATGTTACAACGCGGTTTCCCTTTCTGGAAATACCATCATACACAGAATCGTTTTCAGTAGAATATGTTGAGCCGACAAGATTTAAGGTTTGGTCCTTTTCTGATATGGTCAATTCATGTTTGACAACTAGTTCTTCGGGATTATCGTCTGAGGTATGTTTTAATTTTCCATTTAGGTTTAATGCATAAAAATGCTGTTGTGCGTTTTTAATTGTTTCCTTGGTTGAGAAAAACTGAAGTAAGTGACGTGGATATTTAGGACAGAACCTGACGCAATTTCCTCCATCTACAACCGTCTTTCCGAGTCCAAGAGCAACAAGAGCTATTCCATCCGAAGATTTTTGGGGAGGTACGGGATAGAAATTAAAAGATTTAGCAACGCCTGCAAAATCAGGATAGAACCTTTCTTCATGAGAGGCACCGACAAGCTGTTGAATGATGACGGCCATTTTTTCTTCTTCAAGCCGATAAGAAGTTACTTTCATATAATCCCTGGCAGCTTTACAAAATGTTGAAGCATATACGCACTTGATACATTCCAGGAGTTCCTGAAGGCGGATATTAATATCGGGATTATTATTAGGGATCATGTAGGTTTCGTAAACGCCGGCGAAGGGCTGGAACTGTGAATCTTCAAGAAGGCTTGAAGACCTTACTGCAATTGGATCTTTAACTATTTCAAGATAGCCAAGGAGTTTTTTTAATATGTCGAAGGGAAAAAACTCAGCTTCCAGAAATACTTTAATAATAATTTTATCATCGAGCTCAGTTAAGGTAATATTTTCAAGATGGTTCTTTTCGATAAACTGATCGAATACATCTGTAGCAATAACGATAGCGGACGGAACGGTTATTTCAACCTCTTCAAACTTGTTACGCACATTATAATTATTTATCAGAGTGTTTATAAATCCGAGACCTCTGGCTTTTCCTCCAAGTGATCCTCCGCCCATTCGTGCGAAGCTGTTAACAGGGTCGAAAAGTTCTTTATTAAAATCTGTTATAACGCCCCGTTGTCTTATTGTCTGGTATAATTTTAAAGAACTGATAAGCTCCTGTCTTAAGCCCTCCACAGACTGGAAGTCGGTGACTTTGCGGGGACGCAACCTGTATGCAAGCCAGAATTCGGTCCTTGCTTTAAGCCAATTGGAGAAATGATTTCTTTCTGCATGATAGTGGATGCTTTCATCGGGAACAATTCTTAGCTGTTCCTCAAGAGAAATAAGATTTGAGGCTCTGCCGACCTCAATGCCATCTGGTGTTCGAAAGATAAAATCGCCGAACCCAAACCTGTTCATCATGAATTCTCTTAACTGATGAAGCAAGCGGGGGGAATTTTTCTGAATGAAAGAGGCACCAATTTCACGGGCAATCGCATCAAAATCCGGATTGCTTGATTGTATGAGAATTGGAATATCTTTGTGTTTTTCTTTAACTGCCAGGGCGAATTTCAATCCAGCCTGTGGGTCTTTAACTCCATCTTTTTTGAAATTCATATCAGTAATAATTCCGAGGACTGACTCCTGATATTTTTCGAAATAATTCCATGCTTCTTCATAATTCGTACTTAGAAGTATTTTAGGCCTTGCTCTCATGCGCATAAATTTATGCGTTAGGTTAACACCTTCCGAAATAAGTCTGAGGGACTGGTTAAAAATTTCAGTATAGATAATAGGAAGGTAGGAGGAATAGAACTTAATATTATCCTCGACAAGAATTATAGCCTGAACACCTGCAGATAAAATATCATTATCGGCATTTAGTTTATCTTCAGAATATTTAGTAATGGCGATTAGAAGTTTATAATCCCCCTGCCAGATAAAAATCCGGTCAAATATTGAAATATCGTAGTTGCTGGTTAATTCTTTACGTTCTTTATTATCATAGGCTAGAAGGATAATGGGGGTGTTGATGCCTTTAGCTTTAATTTTCTGGGCAAGTTTTATTACATGCATATCTTCAATATGCATTGTAGTAATAATCATATCAAAGGTAATTTCATCGAAGAGTTCGAGTGCCTCCTCACCCGTAGTTACGTGGGTTATTTCCGGAGCCTGGCTTAAATTTAATATTCTATACTCTTCCCGAACGAGCTCATATAACCTTCCATCTTCCTCGAAAAGATAGTTATCGTATAAGCTGGAGACTAGCAGAATTTCCCGGGTCTTATACCGCATCAGCTTTTGGAAATTATCCAACCTGTTGACGACAAGGTTTTCAATATTCAGCTGGCTGAGTTTATCCATGATGTTGTAACATATTTTTTACAGAATGACTGGTAACATTCCTAAAAATTTAATCAAAGTAAAGTACTGTATTATAAAATTGAGTCTTTAGTCAGTATATTTTGAATAAGCATATGCTTACCAGAAGCGCTCGAACCATGGATGGAATATATTTTCTTTGAAAATAAAATAGAACCTTATAAAATAATAAATAAGGCAGCCACAGGAATTGTAGACTGCCTTTAAGTATAAAAGATAAGATTAAACTAAACCTTGATCCATCATTGC
>JARLHD010000378.1 GCA_031292435.1 Ignavibacteriaceae bacterium | reverse complement strand
TGATGAGATGCAAAATAATGATTGTCACCAATTTTTTCTAATAATACAGAAGGATGAAAATGGATATTAGCATTTACAAGGTGCTCGGCGCCGCCGATTAATTCATCTTTAATTTTAAGGTTAAGAATCTCTTTATTGAAGATGAAGGTCCTTTTGCAGATAACGGGATCGGGAAATTTAATATAAGCGAAGTGCTGAAAAGAAAGGATATCCTCATCATTATTTGATTTCCATTCTAATATTTTAGGGTGTGTATGTGAGATCTGCATATCATCTACATAAACAGAGTTATGGTTTCTTATTGAGCGGAAACGATTACGCAAATCAGGGTTAGCAAAGATTGAATATGTACCGGGATCTATAATGAACTGCTGCCCATGATAATTAAGTTCAAAAGAAAAAATATCGCTATGACCGGGGGCTCCTTCACCCCGTCTGCCAATCTCACCAGCTTCGACGAAGATATCTATATTCTTTCCTCTAAGGAAATAATGGCCGCCTATCACAAATCCTATTGATCTCTTCGGAATATATTCCAATGGGATTTTTGTATAATCCTGAATGAAACCGGGTCCAAAGAGGAAAAGCAGCCCGGCGGTTCCATCCGGGAAGAAGGTTTTATAATTTCCATCATTAAACAGATAAGCACCCACAGAAAGAGGAGAGGAATAGTTCATATCATTATCAATCAGATTGAAAGGAAGGATACGACTGGCGATTGAATCACCGAGCTGCGGAACTGTTTTATCCTCTCTCAGATAATGATATTGTGCGCTAAACATATTTTGAAGAAGTCTGTTATACCCTTCAGAAAATTTATAGCTGTAATGTTCCAAAATAACTTTGCCAAGATAGAAGATCTCCAGGTTTACATAATGATAAGGGATCGACTGTTCATAACTAATTCCATCTTCGTGAACCTGGCTCCTGATATCCTGTTCAAGGTTATGGTATGCAAAATTTATATTTTTCAATCCATAATGGTGATCTTTAAACAAAAGACCTACGAAGGCAAGACCAAGCAGATTAGTGAGATAGCTGCTTCCACGGTGTCTTGAATAATCAAGATTATTTTCAATAAAAACAGAATGGAAAAGGACAAAGTCACGGAAATCATTAATAAAAAGTTCATTTATTAATGGAGAATCGATAAAGAAAGAGAGTGAATAAACTACATTTATTAGTCTAATTGCAACTTCAGATGAATCCACCCAATTGACGCCAGCACAGAATGGATTATTTATTTTGAAGTTATTAAAAAGCATTATGTACTTTTCAGTAAATTTTTCATCATCAGTTAGCAGGTATGCTTTTCCAAGAGAAATTCCCTGATGAAATCTGGCAATTTCCCACGCATTTTTAATATCGGTGCCATGCGGAGTTTTAAAAGGATTAGATTTCCAATGTAGGTTTTTCTCCCACTGATAACCTGAGATATAGTCCTTGTCCCAGGATATATTTTCTCCAAGTTCAATTTCATCGCCATTCAAATTGAATTTATTATCTAATAGTTTACCGGCATTCAGAATAATTTCATTTTTCACTTCAAGCTTTCCGAGAAGCAATTTTGAAGAATTCCATTCAACCAGATCATTAAAGAATCTGAAGGGGAATAATTTCTTAAATTCCTGAATACCAGCTTCCTTTATTTTAGGAACAACAGGCAGCGGAAATTTGCGATTAGAATAAAAGGATGCCTCAACCTCCCTACGGAAGATTTTTTTCCTTAAAAAGGAATAGTTTATCCTTTTAACTAAATAGGGCATTTATTAACCTGTGATTAGCCTTTAATTCAATATTCGCTTAAAATAAGTTATATTTATAATGCATTCGTGAATTTATATTAAAAATTTAAGCAAAATAAGAACAGTATGAAAATTGGAATAACGTGTTATCCCACATACGGCGGGAGCGGGGTAATTGCCACTGAACTTGGAAAGGCTTTAGCATTGAGGGGACACCAGGTACATTTTATAAGTTATGCATTACCGTTCAGGCTGAACAGTTTTATTGAGAATGTATTCTTCCATGAAGTTGAAATGAGCAGTTATCCTTTATTTGAATTTCCATTATATACACTGGCTTTAGCAAGCAAAATGGTTGAAGTGGCTCAATATGAACACCTGGATTTACTGCATGTTCACTATGCAATACCGCATGCAAGCAGCGCTTATTTAGCCAAACAAATGATTAATGGGAAGCATAAACTGAAAGTGACTACAACGCTACACGGGACGGACATAACGCTTGTAGGTCTGGAGCCATCATTTCTGCCTTTGGTTAAATTCAGTATTGAACAAAGTGATAGTGTTACTGCAGTTTCCCGGTTCCTTAAAGAGAAGACACTTACCAATTATGATATTAATAAAGAGATCGAAGTAATACCAAATTTTGTTGACACCCAGGTTTTCAAACCGGTAAAAGATGACTGCATAAAGAAAAGGCTGGCATCTGAGGGGGAAAAGATAATTATACATACATCTAACTTCAGAGTTGTAAAAAGAGTAGCTGATGTAATAAGGATTTTTGATATTATTCAGAAGGAGGTTCCTTCCAAATTACTTTTGATTGGAGACGGACCTGACCGTTCAGAATGTGAGAGATTAGCGAGGCAATTAGGGCTACATGATAAAATCAAGTTTCTTGGAAAACAGGAAGGACTTGTTGAAATTTTGTCATGCTCTGATCTATTTTTAATTCCATCACAGTCTGAGAGTTTTGGACTTGCAGCGCTTGAAGCAATGGCATGCGGAGTTCCGGTAATAAGTTCAAGTGTAGGCGGACTACCTGAATTAGTAAAGCATAACGAATCAGGTTTTATAGCCGAAATTGGTGATATTGACAGAATGGCAAAATACGCAATTGACTTGTTGACAAACGATAGGAAATACAAGATATTCTCAAAGAATTCACGGGACAGAGCAGTAGATTTATTTGATATTTCAAAAGTAGTTCCGTTATACGAAGCGCATTACAGAAAGGTCCTGGAATCTTAAAGAGTAAAGGAAACAATTGGAAGGTTTAGGAACTAACGTTTGTAACTACATAGAATATCTTTTTGGGGGAGAGGCAGTTAACAAGTATATTGCTTTTTTGAACAGAGAACCAGTACAATATATCCGCGTAAATACATTAAAGACCTGCAAAGAAAAGACTGCTAAATTCCTAAAATCATATTATGGCATTGAGACAGAGGAAATACCCGGATTTCCGGCAGCACTTAAGGTAATGGTTAAGAATGATATAATTAGCAGATCTATAGAACATGTTATAGGAGAGTTTTATATTCAGGGATTATCTTCAATGATTCCTCCATTAATCATGGCACCGGAAGAAGATGATATTATACTTGATCTCTGCGCATCACCTGGATCAAAAACGACCGGGTTAGGCGAGTTGATGAATAATAAAGGAACGCTAATAGCGAACGAGATACAAGCTGAACGTGTAAGAACTCTTATTTTTAATGTTGAAAGGATGAACTTAGTTAATACAGGGGTGCTTCATTATAAAGGTGAGCTTCTGAGTAAGATCTACAATAATTATTTTGATAAAATACTTGTTGATGCGCCATGTTCAGGACTTGGAATAATTCAGAAGAGAGGAGAAGTCGGCACCTGGTGGAACCTTGAGAAGTGTCTTGGTTTGGGAGAGCTTCAGTTCAAGTTATTAACTTCAGCGATCAAAATGGTAAAGGAAGGGGGAGAAGTTGTTTATTCGACATGTACGATGAGTGTTGAAGAAAATGAAATGGTCATCAGCAAAATACTCAAGAAATTCCCAGTGGAAGTTGTAGATATAGAACTCCCTGTAAAGAGCCACCCCGGAATTACAAAATACAAAGAAGAAGAAATTGATCCCAGATTAGAAAAAGCAAGAAGGATACTACCATGGGAAGCAGATTCAGACGGGTTCTTTGTAGTGAAGCTGAGAAAGACCGGAGAGATCGGTGGTTCAGTTCCATTTAATTTTAAGAAGGGAGACCTAAGAATTGTCGACAACAGTAATAAGGAAATGAGACCAATATTAAGATTTCTATCTGATAATTTTGGAATTAATGAAGAAGTATTTACACATTATAAATATTTAAGAAAGTCCAACGATATTTTCTTTGTAAATGAGGATTGGGATGATATTAACCTAAGCATATTTGAAAGGATCGGAACGCGGTTAGGGAGGTTTGATAAACGTGATGAGTTAACATTCCACACACAAGGTGCCCAAATACTGCATAAAGAAATAACGAGAAATATATATGAAATTGAATCTGAAGATGAGCTGAAGAAATATATTAATGGCGGGATAATCAAAAAGGATGTACCACTGCAGCAGTATGTGATTAAATTTAAGGATTATGTTTTGGGTACGGCAGTAGGTGGAAAAGAAGGAATCAAGAGCCGGTTCCCGAGATCAAAAAGAACGCAGGGAATATATCTTCAATGAGTTTGAATATCCAGGTTATCGGGACAAAGAAATGCAGGGAAACTCAAAAAGCAGAAAGGTTTTTTAAGGAGAGAAAAATTACATATCAATTCAGAGACCTTACAGAGAAAGGAATATCCAAAGGGGAACTGGATAATATTACTAGAGTTATACCTATTGAGGAACTTATTGATAGAGATGGGAAGCAATTCGAGAAGAAGGGAATGAAGTTCATGGTATTCAATACTGAAGATGTTCTGCTGGATGATCCATTATTGTTCAGAACGCCGATAGTGAGAAATGGAAAGCTGGTTACTTTGGGTTTTAACCCGGAAGTTTGGTCAGAGTGGATTAAGAAAGCATAATATAATTGAGGAAGATGCCCGGTGGTATTGTTTATTTAGGGAATTTTGTGGAGATTTATATTGCAAGGCAGCAGTGGATTAAAAAAGAAGGCGGATTTCAGAATCCGCCTTCTTTATTTTTAGGAGGATTATACGTCGTAATATAAATGGAACTCATATGGATGGGGCTGAAGAGACATAGGTTTTATTTCCTTTTCAACCTTATAATTTATCCAAGTTTCAATAACATCTTCCGTAAAGACATCGCCCTTAAGGAGATATTCATGATCAGAGGCTAAAGCTTCCAATGCACCTTCCAAACTTGGCGGAGTTGATGGCACATCCTTCAATTCTTCAGGAGACATATCATAAATATCCTTATCAAGAGGTTCACCCGGATCAATCCTGTTTATAACTCCATCCAGACCAGCAAGCATAATTGCAGCAAAAGCAAGATAAGGATTGGCTGAACCATCAGGGCAGCGGAATTCAACTCTTTTTGCTTTCGGGCTAGGAGAATACATAGGAATACGAACTGAAGCGCTTCTATTCCTTTGTGAATAAGCAAGGTTAACCGGAGCTTCGAAACCGGGAACTAATCTTTTGTAGGAATTGGTAGTCGGGTTAGTTATTGCCAATAAAGAGGGAGCATGTTTAAGCAGACCACCGATATAATAGAGAGCCATTTCGCTTAAGCCAGCATATCCTGAACCTGCGAAGAGGGGTTTCCCTTTTTTCCAGAGGCTTGAATGAACGTGCATACCGCTTCCATTATCACCGAAGATCGGTTTTGGCATATAGGTAACTGTACGACCATATTTCTTTGCTGTATTTTTAACAATATACTTAAACATCATTAATTGGTCAGCCATTTTAACCAGTGGTTCGAAACGGAGATCGATTTCGCACTGACCACCGCTTGCTACTTCATGATGCTGAGCTTCAACGACAACGCCGCTGTTCATGAGGTTGACGACCATTTCATTTCTGAGGTCCATGAGGGAGTCGGTTGGAGGAACGGGAAAATATCCTTCCTTAAATCTTGGTTTATATCCAAGGTTAGGACCTTCATCGCGACCTGAATTCCATTTACCTTCAATAGAATCGACCATATAGAAACTGCTGTTAGGTGTGGAATCGAACTGGACATCATCGAAGATAAAAAATTCGGCTTCGGGACCCATATAGCAGGTATCGGCGATACCGGTTGACTGAAGATAGGCGACAGCTTTCTGGGCTATATGGCGCGGGCACCTAGCATATTGTTCCCTGGTTGCAGGTTCGTGTACATCGCAAATAAGACTGATAGTAGGTATTTCAACAAACGGATCGAGAAACATAGTTGCAGGATCAGGAATAATAAGCATATCGCTTTCATTTATGGCTTTCCATCCTCTGATAGAGGAGCCATCGAAACCAAATCCATCTTCCCAGGAACCAGCATCAAAAGCAGTAACGGGAACTGTAAAATGCTGCCACTGACCGGGCATATCCATAAACTTAAGGTCGACAAATTTGATTCCGTTTGCTTTAATATATTTAAGCACGTCATCTGCGGGGGAACTTTCTTTAGCCATATTTTTATCCTTTAATTAGTTATTAAATATCAATTGCAGTAGTTTCTTTAATTGTTGAGAGAACGAAAGTTGTTTTAGTAGCTGTAACTCCGGGCCAGGACTGGATCTTGCTAAGCAGTTTTTCGAGTGACTCCGTATTTTTGACAATAGCTTTCAGCAAATGGGAACCTTCACCGAGAACGGAATGGCATTCGAGAATCTGCGGGATCTTTTCAACATTTGCAATAAGTGCATTATAATGTTTAGAAGAATCCATAAATACATGGATATATGCCATGATATCAAAGCCGAAGGCTTTTTTATTAACCTTTGTATAATAACCTTCTATAACGCCTTTAGTTTCAAGCTTATGCAGCCTTTCGCTAACTGAAGGAATAGAAAGATTTACAGCTTCTCCGATCTCATTGCGTTTAGTTCTTCCATTTTCCTGGAGGATTTTGAGTATTTTAATATCTAAGTCATCTATCATGAAAAACCTAATTTTATTAGGGAAATTATGTAAGTTGATTCAAATATATAAGACAGAAATGAATAAAGCAAGAAAATAATGTGATTCAGGGTAACTATTTTTCTCTAATTATTCCAAAGGGGGTAAAAGAGACGGCGGAATTCTTAACCTGATCGAAAAGTTCAAGGTTTTCTTTAGGATGGTGCTGGCGTTTATGATAGAGGTGGTATTGAACAGCCATATATTTTAAGGAGTTTATTTTAATGCCGATAAGTTCAAGCCGGTACTGGATATCAGAATCTTCACCGACTGAAGGACTTTCATATCTTTCATCGAAACCATTTATTTTAAGGAGATCGCTTTTATAGAGGGAGAAGTTACAACCGAGGATACCTCTTTTTTTCCTGTTAAGTATATTTCTGATGATACGGTTATTAGTGTAGAAACCTTTTTCAACATCATAGGATTTACCGAAAAGACCATCAATTACGAGAGCGAATGTACGATTTTCGAGATATCCATTTCTGATATTTTCTTCAGAAAGAAGAGAAGTAATTTTGGGCGAGAGGTTTACGCGTCTGCCTGTATAACAGGTACCTTGTTGTTTATGTTCATAATGTTCCTTGATAAAGAGGGAGTGCGGAACGCAGTCGCCATCGATAAAGATAAGATAATCTGACGAAGCAGCCTGAACAGCTTTATTAAGGATCTTATTCTTTCGAAATCTTTTATCTTCCTGCCAGACATGCTTGAAAGGAAAGGATAATTTCAGAGAGAGCTGTTCAACTTTATCAACCGACTCCTGATTAGAACCATCATCGGCAATGATGATTTCGAAATCACGGAAGGACTGGCGTTCAAGTCCAGCGACAATTAGTTTAAGATATTCAACATTATTATAGAAAGAAATTATAAGGGAAGCATTTACCATAATATCAGATACCGGGCAAGCCTTTTTTACGGAGTTTACTTTTTTCCTTTTTCCTGTTATAGACTTTTATATCCTCTTCAATTTTGGGAGGTTTCCCAGGAACAGGAATTCTTTTTTTAGTTCTCTCTATAAGTATTTTTTCTGATTTAGTCATTTCAAAATATCGCATAAATAAATGGGGCTAAAGCTGAACCCTGGGTAAGGATAATAAGTCCACCCAGGAGTAGCAGGAAGACGATGATGGGAGCGAGCCACCATTTTTTACGGACTTTTATGAACTGCCATAGTTCAGATATAATTGATAATTTGCTCATATTAATACCTTAAAATTGTCTTTCATAATCTGCAGGAGAAACCTGGACATTCTTTCTTTTGTCCCAATAGGATGTGCGAGATTTATCTATTTTGAGATCGAGAAAATGCTTGCCGGAAATGCGTGCGATAAGACCGATGGGAGTAATAACGATATAAAAGAGAAGCGATAGAATTACCCTTGTCATAATCCAACCGAGCAGAATAGCGAGAATCATCCAAATTTTGTTAAGGGGGCGAAGGATCACAGGGAAAATCAGTCCTAATAAAATTAGAGCGGCACCAATAGAGAGAAAATAAAACTGAGACGGTTTATGTTTCCAGAGCAAGAGACAGCCGAAAAGGAAAATTACAGTACCGACTGTTAAGCCGAACTTTCTTAAATCTTTAGGTGACTGTTTAATATTTTTAATTTCATCTTTTATCATTAGTCGAGTCCAAATTCTTTTTTCCAATCAGAATCATTATTCAATGGGTGCTGTTCATCCTTGCTCAAAAGATAACTGCCGAGGACGAGATAATCAATATTGGTCCGCATAAAACAAAGGTACGCATCAGCCGGGGTGCAGACGATAGGCTCACCGCGGACATTAAAGGAGGTATTAACAATTACCGCATAGCCAAACTTATCTTTAAAATCCGAGATGAGTTTATGGTAAAGGGGGTTAGTTTTTTTATTAACCGTCTGAATACGGGCGGAATAATCTATGTGAGTAACCGCCGGGATATCGGATCTGAGGATATTGAGCTTATCGATGCCGAAGAGTTTTTCATCATCGGAAGTCATTTTCTTCTGTCGATCTTTTTTGACATCAGCGACGAGGAGCATATAAGGACTTTCGCAATTGAGGTCGAAATAGTCGGATACATTTTCCTCAAGAACAGAAGGAGCGAAAGGGCGGAAGCCCTCACGGAATTTAATTTTAATATTCATCAGAGCCTGCATTTTAGAGGAGCGGGCATCGCCAATAATGGAACGGGAGCCAAGGGCACGGGGACCAAACTCCATCCTACCGGAGAACCATCCGATTATTTTTTCAGATGCAATAAGATCGGCGACTTTAGAAGTAAGCTCACCATTGTTGAATTTCTTATAAGGCAGACTTTTGGAATTAAGGAACGAGAGAATTTCATCATCATTAAATTCGGGACCGAGGTAAGAACCTTTCTGAGAATCATTAACGTTATCGGCAGAACGGGGGTTTCCAAAATAATTATACCAACCAACAAGAGCGGCGCCGAGAGCACCGCCGGCATCGCCAGCTGCGGGTTGGATCCAGATGTTTTCGAAGGGTCCCTGCTTAAGGAGTTTACCATTTGCGACACAATTAAGAGCAACGCCACCGGCAAGACAAAGATTTTTAGAACCAGTTTCCTTGTGAATATGTTTTCCCAGGCGGAATACAATTTCCTCAGTAACATCCTGAATTGAGCGGGCAATATCCATTTCCTTCTGAGTGAGTTTAGATTCAGGGATGCGGGGGGGTCCACCGAAGAGATTGTGGAACTTAGAGTTAGTCATTGTAAGTCCCGCGCAGTAATTAAAATAATCCATATTCATTCTGAAGGAGCCATCTTCTTTAAGGTCGATGAGGTGTTCAAATATTAGGGGGACATATTTAGGTTCGCCGTAGGGGGCGAGTCCCATTACTTTATATTCACCGGAGTTAACTTTGAAACCGGCGTAGTAAGTAAAAGCGGAATAGAGGAGTCCGAGTGAATGAGGAAACTTAATTTCAGAGAAGAGCTCGATATTATTACCGGAACCTTTACCGCATGAAGTAGTGGTCCACTCCCCCACCCCATCCATAGTAAGGATAGCAGCCTCAGTAAATGGGGAAGGGAAAAAAGCGGAAGCAGCGTGGGACTCATGATGTTCCGGGAAAATTACTTTGCCAGAATAACCGATTTGGGATTTAATATACTCCTTCATCCAGAGTTTTTCTTTAATCCACAAGGGCATAGATTTAATAAAGGAAGAAAAACCGAGCGGCGCGAAAGCGAGATAAGTTTCAAGGAGCCGTTCAAATTTAAGGAATGGTTTATCATAAAATGCTACAAGGGCAAGGTCGTCAGGTTTAAGGTTTTGAGAGCTAAGGCAATAGTTAATAGCCTTAGCCGGGAAATTATGGTCATGTTTTTTCCTTGTAAATCTTTCTTCCTGGGCAGCAGCAATGATATCGCCATCCTTAATAAGGCAAGCGGCACTATCGTGATAGAAAGCAGAAATACCAAGGATATACATTATGCACCGGTTGATAAAATGTTAATAAGTCGTGCCAAAGAATATCAATTTTATATTAAAAGGTCAAAAATACAGGATCTGTGAATACGTTTACATTATGTGGATAACTTGTTCGCATTGGATGCTAAAATGTAAAATTCATTCAAATTCAATATTAAACTTACAAAAAGAGAATGTGGATAGAAACACAAATGTAAACATCATTTAAATCAATAAATAATTCAATAAAGGCACCCGGAATTGAGATATAAAGTGTGGATTAAGTTATTATATTATATGTGATTAAGGATATTTGGTACGATTAAGGTAAGCTTCGAGAAAATGGATATTAATTGAGCATAATAAATTGTAAAGGACTTGAATGTATTTCAGCAGATAAAATTATAGAATTGATTATGTGGTGTGATTTATATTAATTGAGGTTTGTTATCTATTAAAACGGGGAAATATTAACAATTCATATTGTTTCTTAGTAAATTAATTATAGTTAAAAATTATCATAAGTTACATTAAGTTAATAAATGAAGACAAAAATATACAAGTGAGCACATATGAGCGGCATCTCAACCATTAAAGACTTTTCTATCCGAAAAGATTTACCAAAGGTTTTATTTATTGCGGTTACATATTTTATAGCCCATGGGATTGCGTCATTTTTCCCGGATTCGCAAAAAATAATAATGATGGTATGGCCTGCAGGAGGAATTAGTCTTGCAGCGTTCCTATTAAGTCCAAGGCGGTTATGGCCTGCTTTGACGGCAGCATTTATAATTGCAGGCATTACCGGAGATATACTTTTAGTTCACCGAAGTTTTTTAAGCGGTGCAGGATATATGACAGGGAATATGGTAGAATCACTTGGCTGTGCCTGGATGATATTATTTATAAACCCGGATTTCCATAAGTTTAAACAGGTGAGAGAGGTATTAACATTAATTGTAAGTGCAGTACTAATTAATGCGATTAGTTCATGTATCGGGGCAGGGACATCGGTTCTCACACAAAACGCATCTTTCACAGAATCATGGCGATTATGGTATATTTCTGATGGACTTGGTATTCTTCTAGTTTGTCCATTTATAGTTTGCTGGATAGTCAATTTTTGGGGTTCAGCTGCCAAGCTGGGATCGAAGAGGATTATTGAATCAATTGCATTTATCATAACCTGGTCAGCTTTCTCATACATAGTCTTTTTTCAAATCAACAATGCGTATTTTTCAGAATTTCATCCATACATGCTGGTAGCTTTATTAGCATGGCCGGCTATGCGATTCGGGATGAGAGGATTAACGACAGCACTTATAATTTTATTTATAATAGAAATTGCCAGTGCAGAGACATTAAATTTATCTCCATTTAAAGGAGAAATTAAATTAATGCATAATATATTGCTGGATGATCAGATCTTCCTTGCATTTTTAGCATTTGTCGGATACCTGATGTCTGCTTCATATTCAAGTTTAAGACGGGTAGAGAGATCATTGCGGAAAAGTGAGGAGCAATACCGGACTATTATTGAGACTGCAATGGATGGCTTTTGCATGACGGATAAAAACGGACATATAATACACGTTAATGCTGCTTATTGCCGAATAACAGGATATACCCGAGAGGAATTATTAAACATGCGGATCGCCGATATTGAAGCAATAGAAAGTGCGAAAGAAAGTTATGCACATATGCAAAAGATCATAGCGAAAGGGGAAGACCGTTTTGAAACGATACATCATAAAAAAGACGGCAGTTTAATTGATTTTGAAATAAACGTTCAATATAAAGAAAGTGAAGGGGGGAGATTTGCAGTTTTTCTTCATGATATAACTAACCGTAAAAGAATAGAAGCGGAAATCATAAAATCAGAATCTTTATACCAGGACCTGTTTGAAAATGCACCAGACATGTTCATATCCATTGATGCTGAAACTACAAAAATAATTCAATGCAATAATACGTTTGCCAAAATGACAAAATATTCCAAAGAAGAGATAATAGGTCGAACCGTTTTTGAAATGAACAGCCCGGAAAGTCAAGAAAAGGCAAAGAATGCATTCATGCAATTTATGAAATCAGGCGAGTTGAAGGATATAGAATTGCAGTTAAGAAAAAAGGACGGGGGTATTATAGATGCAAGATTAAATGCTACAGCCGTAAGGGAAAACGGGAAAATAATTCAAAGCAGATCTATATTGAGAGATGTTACAGAGCTCAGACGAGGGGAAAAAGAAATTAAGACAATACTTTTCACGGCAATGGATGGATTTTATTTAGTAGATACAGAAGGAAGAATTTTAGAGACCAATGATGCTTATTGCAAGATGATAGGATATACGCATGAGGAACTGCTGACAATGAAAGTAAAAGATATAGAAGCCTCAGAAACAGAAGAAGAAATTAAGAAACGGATCAATGAAATATTAAAAACAGGATCCATAAGATTTGAAACAAAGCACAGACGAAAAGACGGCAGCATTATAATTGTTGAAGCAAGCGTTAATTATTTAATTGAAGAGCAGCCAAAATTATTCTGTTTTATCAGAGACATTACAGAGCCTTCAAAAGCAGAGGAAGCTTTGCGCGAAAGTGAAGAGAGGTACAGAATATTATCTGAAATTTCTCCTGAAATGATTTACCTGATAGATACAAATGGAAAACTTACATATTTAAACAAAGCAAGTGCCGCGCCATTTAAAGTTAACCCTTCGGAAATAATCGGGAAACATATTGAAGAAATTTTCCCTGCAGAAATATCAACAAGGCTGATGGAAGGCATTCAGAATGTTATCCATTCAAAGACATCATCATATACAGAGCGAAAGATAAGATTTCCATTTGAAGAAAAATGGATGGGAGTTCGTTTATGCCCCGTATTTGATAAAGAATATAATGTAACATCAGTTTTAGGATTATCAATTGACATATCCGAAAGAAAAATGGCAGAGAAAGAACTGCTTAAGCTATCGCGCGCAGTAGAGCAGAGTTCGGCGTCGGTTGTAATTACAAATTGCAG
>JARLHD010000377.1 GCA_031292435.1 Ignavibacteriaceae bacterium | reverse complement strand
GATATTTTATGAATATATCTGAAATAAAATTATCAAAAAAAAGAGAATAATTTTTATCATTCTGAATGTGATAAATCCCATCACCTCTCTCTTTAGCTCCTTATAAATTTGCACGTGTAAATGTTGAACTAAAAAATAGGAGTATACGATGGATACATTAAGAATAAAAGGGAACTGGCATCAGCTAAAAGGAAAAATAAAACAAAAATATCCTAATTTAACCGATGAAGATTTGATGTTTGTTGAAGGAAAAGAGGACGAATTATTAGGGAGGATCCAAAGGAAATCAGGAAAATCCCGAGATGAAGTCGTCAGCTTTATTAATAGCATTAACAACTAAATAAAAGGCTGCCCTGGTTTACCAGGGCAGCCTTTTATGTTGAATGATCTATCGTCCCAATTTCTTTTCTATAATTTCAAGTTCCTTAGTACAAATCTGTTTGATTTCATTAAAGTCCATCTCAGCATCTAATAAAATTTTTTTAGCGTTCAGATTATCTTTATATGACGAAAAATTAATCAATACTTTTAAAAAAGCTCCATGGGCAGCTGTAGATGTCAGCGAAAAAGCGACTCCAGTATCCGATAATGAATTTTGATTTCCTTTTTCTGAAATTGTCATAAGATACGGAATAATTATTTTGCATAATGAAATAACCCGATAGGGGACAAGACCTGCTGCTATAGTTGCTGTTTCAATTTTCTGAGATCTGGCAGATTTCTGTTCTTCCGTATCCTTAGGCAATCTGAATGATTCCATTACCCGATCAAACGCCAGGTTATCGTCGGTAGATAATGTCAAGAATTCATTTTTTGCCTTCTCCAGTTTTTCCTTTATTCCTTTGAGCTCTTCTTCCGAATCGAGATATTTCTTCTTACCGATTGTAAGATTGCAAACCATTATTCCAAGAGAAGATGCAAGCGTTCCACAAAACGCACTTACATTTCCACCGCCAGGTGTGGGTGAATTTGATGAAAGCTCCTCTAAATAATTTCCGATTGAATTGGATATATCCATTTATTCCCTTAATGATTAAATCATATAATCTATTATTTTCTGATTCTTATCGAAGTGGTTCAGATTGCTTAATCCCAGGTTCTCAATTGCCAGATTAACCAGTTTTTCTTCGGTATATTTTTCGCTATCGGCATAAAATCTTCCTGCCTGAAGTAATGCTTCAAGGGGAACAAGTCCGACTATTTCGCTGCCATCGACCTGAACACCTAACCTGTCAGCTTCCTGTTTAACTTCTTCATAAGCCTTATGGATAGAAGTAATATTATAATTTGTCAGATTCATTGAAACTTGAGTTATATTATACTTTTCGAGCAATACTCCCATTCCTTTAACATTTTTAAGTCTGCCGGGAATATTTACAGTCTTTCCGTTTTCCTTTATGATGTTACCATATAAATCTCTTTTCGGTCTTCCTGATTC
>JARLHD010000376.1 GCA_031292435.1 Ignavibacteriaceae bacterium | reverse complement strand
TTACAGCTTCGGTTAACTGGCCGCCTTCTTCATAGCCAACATATCCGGGAGGGGCACCGATGAGTCTCGATACGGAGAATTTTTCCATATACTCGGACATATCGATCCTAATCATTGCATGCTCATCATCAAACAAAAATTCAGCCAGAGTGCGGGCAAGTTCTGTTTTACCTACACCTGTAGTTCCCATGAATATAAAAGAGCCAATTGGCCGATTTGCATCCTGCAGACCAGTGCGGGATCTTCTTATAGCATTGGAAACAGCAGATACCGCATCGTTCTGACCGACCACTCTTTTATGGAGTTCATCTTCAAGGCGTATAAGTTTTACACGCTCAGTTTCAAGCATTTTGCTGACCGGTATGCCAGTCCATTTGGCTACCACTTCCGCTATATCTTCGGCATCGACTTCCTCTTTAAGCATCCTTTTATTTTTTTGAATTTTAGTAAGTTCTTTTGTTTCAACCTCAAGATTTTTTTCTGTTCCGGCAATTGTACCATATCTTAATTCGGCAACTTTTCCAAGATCACCTTCACGCTCATATTTTTCTGCAAGTGACTTAGCGTTTTCAATATCACTTTTCATTTTCCGAATCTTCTGAATTTTTTCCTTTTCAAGATTCCAATGCAGACGGAAAGTATTTCTTTCTTCAACAAGTCCATCCAGTTCGTGCTGGAGTTCAATAATTCTTTTGCCGGATGATTCATCCTTTTCCCGTTTCAATGCTTCGCGTTCAATTTCCAGCTGTGTAATTTTTCTTTCAACGGCATCGAGTTCTTCGGGCATGGAATCAATTTCCATCCGTAATTTAGAAGCAGATTCATCAATCAGATCAATTGCCTTATCAGGCAAAAAGCGGTCGGTAATATATCGATGTGAGAGCTGTGCTGCCGCAATAATAGCAGCATCGGTAATCCGCACGCCATGATGAACTTCATATCTTTCTTTCAATCCTCTTAAGATTGAAATTGTATCTTCGACAGATGGTTCACTAACCAAAACAGGTTGGAATCTTCTTTCAAGAGCCGCATCCTTTTCAATATATTTTTTATATTCGTTAAGAGTAGTGGCACCAATTGCGTGCAGTTCACCTTTTGCCAGAGCAGGTTTAAGAATGTTAGCCGCATCCATGGAGCCGGAAACCGCCCCGGCACCAACTAAAGTATGAAGTTCATCAATAAAAAGAATTATTTCTCCAGCAGAAGATTCAATTTCTTTAATAACTGCTTTTAATCTTTCTTCAAACTGTCCCCGGAACTGAGTGCCAGCTACCAGAGCCCCCATATCCAGGGCGAAAATCTGTTTTGATTTTAGATTTTCAGGAACATCACCATTAACAATCCTATGGGCAATCCCTTCTGCAATTGCAGTTTTACCGACCCCGGGTTCGCCGATAAGCACAGGATTATTTTTTGTCCTGCGGGAAAGGACTTGAAGCACCCTACGAATCTCCTCATCCCTTCCGATAACAGGATCAAGTTTGCCGGCTTTTACCAGATCGTTTAAATTTCGTCCATACTTTTGCAAAGACTGGTAGGTATCTTCCGGGTTTTGTGTAGTAACACGCTGATTTCCTCTAACCTCTTTTAATGCGGAAAGAATTTCATCATATGAAACGCCATTATCGCGGAGAAGCTGCCCCGCGTTGCTTTGATTTTTAGATAAAGCAAGAAGGAGATGTTCAGTTGAAACATATTCATCCTTTAGGTTTTTGGCTTCTTCAGATGAATCATCGAAAAGCTTCAACATATTATTTGACATTTGCTGGTTACCGAGTCCCGCACCGGATATTTTCGGAAGGTTTTCAATCAAGTTGTTAATTTTAATTTTAATAGGGTTAATATTGCCACCAGTTTTCTGGAGAATAGTATCAGCAATATTACCAGCGTCCTGGATTAAAGCAGCTAGAAGATGTTCAGGCTCTACAATCTGATTATTATAGTTCTGTGCGATCTCAATTGCATTCTGCAACGATTCCTGGGCTTTAACAGTGAACTTATTAAAATTAAACGCCATGATAATTTATCCTTTCATTAAACATTTAGGATGTTCAATTAATTATTTCTTATATTTTTTAATTTCAGTATACCAATCGCTTGACTCTTCAAGCATCCGGTTAAGCCTGCTAATCAGGTTATGGGGATCGTCCAGAGTACCTTCCTGGAGCAATGCTGAATCATATAATTGTTCTACAACATCAGTTATATATTCATCATTTGCATTGGCTTTGAAAACTTTCAGGAGATTCCTTACAAGCTTATGATCTTTATTAACTTCAAATATTTTTTTCTGCATCTGAACGTCTTTGTTAGTCATTTTCATCATCTTTAACATTTGAGCAGAAAAGCCATCGTCTGGGGAAACAAGACATGCCGGACTATCTACTAATCTTTTTGATTCCTTAACATCAGTAACCCTATCACCTAATATTTTTTTAATCCTGTCAATCAGACTATCAAAATGTTTTTCATCGGTTTTATTCAGATCTTCAAATTTCTTTTCCTGAGTTTCAGAATCTTTGAAGGTATCCATTCCTTTCAAATCAACATTATCCACAGATTTGAAATCATAATCCTTAAATTTTCTAACGGCATTTACAATAAACTCATCAAGCGGATCGAAGAGGTAAAGAACCTCGAGACTTTTTCGTTTGAATATCTCGAGATGAGGATCCTGTTTAACTAATTCCCGGCTTGATCCGAAAGCGTAATAAATTTCTTTCTGCCCTTCTTTGAACCTTGAGACATAATCTTCAAGAGAGGTGAGATCAGAGTCTTTTTCATTGAATGAAGAATTAAATCTCAGAAGCTGTGAATACTTGTCGGCATTTGCAAAATCCATGTAACCAAGTTTGAATACACGTCCATGCTGATTCCAGAACTCTGCATATTTTTCAGGATCGTCTTTTGCCTTTTTAGCAAGATAAGAAAGCACCTGACTTGTAACATTGCCGGCAATCTTTGAAAAGACCGAATTCTCCTGAAGGGTTTCCCTTGAGATATTAAGGGGAAGGTCCTCTGAATCCACAACACCCTTTACAAAGCTAAGATATTCAGACAATAGCTCTTTGTTTTTGTGCTGAATAAGAACCCTTCTTACATAGAGATCGAGTCCATAGTCTTCACGATTGAAACCAAAGAAGTCAGTATTCTTCTTTGGTATAAACAGCAGGGCATTAAATTGAATTGGGGCATCGATTGAAACATGTATAACATCAGCCGGCTCGTCAGTATCGTATGTAAGGAACTTATAGAATTCATCATACTGTTCTTTTTTAACAGTTGATTTAGGTTCGCGCCATAAAGCAGAAACAGTATTTACTTTTTCTTTTTCCAGGTAGATAGGGAAGGAAATGAAGTTAGAGTGTTTCTTAATGATACTTTCGAGTTTGTATTTTTCTGCAAACTCTTTTGCATCTTCTTTCAAATGAATTTCGATAATTGTCCCTCTGGGAAGTTTTTCATCAAGTTCTTCAATTTCATAATCTCCTGAACCTTTGGAACGCCATTCAACAGCCGGCTCATCCTTTCTAAAAGATTTTGATTTAATAACCACTTCCTCAGCAACCATAAAAACAGAGTAGAATCCTACTCCGAACTTTCCGATGATATTATTAATCTCGGTTTTGCTTTCCGCGAGCTGCTTAATAAATTCAGCTGAACCAGACTTTGCAATAGTTCCGATATTCAGAATAATCTCATCACGATTCATTCCGATCCCGGTATCTTTAACCGTTAAAAGTTTTTTCTTTTCGTCAAAATCTATTCTTATTTCAAGGGGCAGCTCTTTATCCAGGATATCTGTCCCTTTGGTAGATTCAAACCTTAATTTATCAAGTGCATCAGAAGAGTTTGATATCAGCTCTCTTAGGAATATTTCGCGGCTTGTATACAGCGAATGGACAAGTATATCGAGCAGCTGTTTAATCTCAGCTTTAAATTCATATTTATGTGCAACAGTTTCTTTGGACATATTCTAACTCCGATTTTATTTTGCGTTTCTAATTAATGATAACTCTTTAAATAATTCTATTTCCTTTGGACTTAAATGTTTTGGAAGTTTAACATGTATATTTACGAAAAGATCTCCTCTGGATTTTGAATCGCCGGGGTGATTCATTCCCATTCCCTTTATCC
>JARLHD010000375.1 GCA_031292435.1 Ignavibacteriaceae bacterium | reverse complement strand
TATTGATTTTAGGTTTAGTTTTAGGTTCAGGGATTATATCAGCACAAAACACAAAATCCTTTTCTGTTAAAATTGAAGGGAAAGGAGCGCCAATGATATTAATACCAGGTCTTTATTGCAAAGGGGATGTATGGAATGGGACTGTAGACCGGTACAAGACCAAATATCAATGTTACATATTGACATTAGCGGGTTTTGCCGGGGAGACACCATTCAAAAGTGACAGTGTATTATATGAAGTAAAAGAGGAATTAGCATCATACATTAAAGCAAACAAATTAGTAAAGCCGATTATTGTAGGGCACAGCCTTGGAGGATTTGTAGCTTTGTGGCTGGCAAGTTCATACCCTGATATAGTGGGAAAAATTATTTGTGTTGACGGGATGCCTTTCCTGCCAGCGATGCAAATACCTAATGCAACAACCGAAAGCACGAGTGCCATGGCTTTAAATATTAAAAAGATCATGAGCAATCCCGATACAAATATGGTATTAGCAAATGAAAGGATGTATCTGCCCACAATGATTTCTGACAGCAATAATATTAATACAGTACTGTCGTGGGCAAAAGTTTCAGACCAACCGACGATGGGTGAAGCTGTATATGAGATGTTCACAACTGATCTGCGGAAGGAAATTAAAAACATAAAGACACCTGTCCTTGAATTAGGGACCTGGATTGCTTATAAAGATTATGGAGCAACCCATGAAAGCACACTGGCGTTGATTAAAAGTCAGTTCATGGAGCTACCCTCTACTAAGATTTTAGTTTCCGATACATCCAAACATTTTATAATGTATGATGATCCGCAATGGCTGTATAAGCAAATGGATGAATTCTTAGAATAAGGGGGATAAGGTAAGAAAGTTTGACAAGAAAGCCGTCAGTATAGACTGACGGCTTAATAGTTTTAGATTAACGACCGGTCCTGAGAATTAATTTGACTGATAATCTGTATAGCCTTTTTCACCGGGGGTATAGAAAGTAGCGGTATCGGCTTTCTGAAGATGTTCACCAAATTGTAATTTATGAACAAGATCTGGATTCGAAATAAAATACCTTCCGAACGCGACAAGGTCGCCTTTCATTTCTTTAAGATCCTGTTCAGCCTTAACGGAATCATAACCTCCTGCAAGGATTATGGTGCCTTTAAAGTTTTTACGTATTGCAATTTTAACAGAAGGCTTAACTTCAGGAGCTCCTAAAGAGCTATGATCGACAACATGGATATAAACCAATCCAATATCGCTTAGTTTTTCAGCAAGAAGAGAATAAGTTTCATCTATTTCGTCGTACATTCCCATACCGCTTCCAACACCGTAAGGTGATACTCTGATCCCGAGCTTATCGCCGCCGATAGCTTCCACAGTTTTTTGAGCGATCTCGAGGACAAAGCGGAGCCGGTTTTCAATTGAGCCGCCGTATTGGTCAGTGCGTTTATTAACTGTGGGATTAATAAATTGTTCGATTAAATATCCATTTGCACCATGGAGTTCGACACCATCAAAGCCAGCTTCTATAGCGAGCTTTGCACTATTTACAAACTCCCCTATTGTATTCTGAATGTCGTCATAAGTCATTTCCAAGGGGACCGGGTAAGGCTGTAACTGTTTTTGATCCGTCCACATTTCTCCTTTCATTGCTTCCGCAGAAGAAGAGAATATTTTTGCATCCGGAGGCATATTAAGGGGATGAGAAACACGTCCAGTATGCATTAATTGAACAAAAATTTTACCACCTTTTTTATGAACCTTATCTGTAACCTTTTTCCATCCGAGCATTTGTTCCTGATTGAACAAGCCGGGGATACGGGCGTAGCCGAGTCCATTTGGCGAGGGAGAAGTACCCTCAGTAATTAAGAGACCGGCGTCTGCACGCTGAGAATAAAATTCTGCCATGAGATCATTGGGGTTATTGCCGATTGCGCGGCTTCTGGTCATGGGGGCCATGGCAATCCTGTTTTTAAGATTAACGTGCCCCAGTTTGTAGGGGGTGAATAAAAGATTTTCCATTTGATTATCCTTTTTTATATTTTTATTATTAAAATTACTATTTCATCTAAGTATCTAAATATTTAGATATGTCGATATATAGAAGCAAAAAAAACTACTTACTCTTTATAGAATCGGAAACCGATTTACTGAATGATTCCAGAGCTTTCTTATTAACCGATATAATAACATGCCTTCCGTCTTTTTCGGTATTCAAGAGTCCGGCGTCAGTAAGTATTTTAATATGGTGCGAAACCGTAGGCTGGGACAGATCCACAACTTTTTCCGCATCGCCGCAGGATATGCTGCCTTTAGCGGCTATTTCTTTCAATATCCTGATGCGGGTTTTATCAGAAAGCGCCTTGGCGATTTTTACTATATTATTTTCTTCTATCTTCATATTCATACATCGAAATATATAAATATATCAATGAGTTGTCAAGTGCTTTGCATTTCCCAGATAAAGCATATGTGAAATTGGATTAGTTTGGGCAGTTTTGATGAAACAATTGTGACAAGGTTCACGCAAGTATTGTAAATAAATCAAGTCAGTTTTAATATCAGACGGGATATCCATATGAATAACGCCGATACCCGGTAGGGAGAAAAGAAATAAAAAGCCGCCGTGTATCAAGCGGCGGCAGGGTGTATTAGAAAGAGTAATACAATTTTATTTTATGAGGATCATCTTTTTGATTGAGGTGAAGTTAGTTCCATCGACTTTATTAAAAGCAATTATCCGGTAAAAATATACTCCGGAAGAAATGTTCCTATTAATGACAGATGAATTGAAATCTACGGTGTAATATCCCGCAGCCTGATCATTATTAACCAGTTGAGCGATTTTATTACCAGTTATATTGTAAACTTCAAGGGTAACTTTTGAATCAAACGGGAGAGTATAATTTATTTTAGTAGACGGGTTGAATGGATTTGGATAATTCTGGCTCATTTCAAAAGTCATAGGTAAGGCAACTTCAGATTCAATTAAATTACTATAATTGAAAGTTCCGTCATTATCAATCATTTTTAACCTATACTGATATTTACCCGACTGGAGTTTAGAATCAGTAAATGAATACTTTTTAGGCGAGTTACTTAATACAGATGCTTTAACGGAGCCGACAGTCTGCCAATCAGCGGAGTTTGATTTTCTTTCAACATTAAATTTATTACTGTTCTTTTCGGTTTTAGTGCCCCAGTTAAGCTGAATTGTTCTTCCATTTGAAACAGAAGTTAATGAGGTAAGTTCGACCGGCAATAGACCTTCCGGAATTAATCTAATGATCGTACCCCCCATACCCACAGCCGTTCCATTATTAGGATCGGTAAATGAGACACCAACCAAATCAGTTGAAGTTCCACTTGATGATTGTGACCAGGTAGTTCCTCCATCAGTAGTTGAGGCTATGCTGCCCCCGAAACCAACAGCCATACCATGGTTTTGATCACAAAAGGAGACATCCATTAAAATGTTAAAAGCTCCGTATGACTGCAATCCCCAGGTTGAACCACCGTCTGTGGTTCCTATGATAAAACCGTACATATACTCAAAATCACCGCCAACAACTATTCCGTTATTTGCATCTGTAAAAGAAACACCAAACATAGGAGCCGGAGATGGATCTAATTGAGAAATCCAGTCAATGCCGGCGTTTGTAGTATGGAGGATAGTACCGTAAGCACCAACTACGGTTCCGTTGTTTACATCAGTATAAGCGATATGATACAAAGCGCCTGGTGCGCCGGTTGTTTGTGTAATCCAGTCTGCGCCGCCGTTAGTAGTATGGAGGATTACGCCTTTTGAAGCAGAAGTAACCATTCCATTATTTGCATCCGCAAAAGAAACTCCCCAAAAATCATTATCCGGTGAAACGCCATTTGTTTGAGGTACCCAATCAGTACCACCGTTAGTGGTATGTAAGATTGTTCCACCGGAACCAACAACAGTTCCATTAGAAGCATCTGTGAAGAAAACACCAAATAATTCATTTACTGTTCCACTTATTTGTGCAATCCAGTCCGTACCCCCGTTTGTAGTATGGAGGATAGTACCATAAGTACCAACTACGGTTCCGTGAGATGCATCGGTAAAGAAGACGCCATATAAATCATTTGTTGTTCCGCTTGACTGAAAACTCCATTTTTTATCAGTAGTATAAAAGCTCCAGGTTTCCGATGCGGGGGATTCACCTATGAGATTCACAGCATAAACCCTCCAATAATATTCTGTACTGCCGGATAATTCCGACATAGCCCGGGTAAAACCAGTTATAGTGTTGTCATCTATAATCAATGATGAAAAATTGCTATTTACAGATACTTGTACATGATAACTTGTTGCATTTACGACCGGATTCCAGTACAGATCTTCGGAAGATGGATTTATGGCTGGAGCATTATCTGCGGGGTAAAGTATTTCAGGCGGAGTTGTCAACCTTGCCGGTATGTAGGGATTACCTGAAGAACCTGAACTAATATACAACTCACTTCCTGCAATTCCGTTATAATCACAAGCCATAATATCATAGGAAGAGTCTTGAGTTAAACCGCTAACATCAACAGAGTTTCCGAATCCATTATAAACGCAGTACCAGCCTGAGCTACCGATCTGGGAACCAGAACCAAATATGGAATTAGCTGAATAAGTAGTATTATCAACGGGAGACGGACTATCTAAATAATCTGATTGTTTAACAAACACTGCTCTTTCGGAGCCGGAACCATTTGACCAATTGACATTCCATTCTGTTGGACTAACACTCCCTATAATTATGTCATGAGACTGAAAGCCGGGAGTTGTAATTGTATGAGCAACCCAATTTGAAGTATTACCTGTTAAGTCGAAATTAAGTAATGTACCATTGTAATGGTTGGAAGTGGCATCAATTAAAGAAGTCAGGCCTGCATTATTACCACCGGCAATTCCCTCATTAAAGTTATAGTACATTAGCAATCCGCTTTCATTTCCTACAAGAGATGTGAGCATATTATGCTGAATTTCTGTTTGAGTTCTAGCAGTTTGCCAAATTCTTACCTCATCCATTTTACCTATAAAGGAATGTAAATCATAGGGTCTTTCACTTTCCGCGCCTAATAAAACGGGGGCGTCCGAAACCGGAGTAAGAGGAGGGATAGTAAGATTAAAGTTTAAATTGATCTGCTGACCATTTATATAAAGTTTTAATCTATCAGAGTTTGTGGCTGCGGTACCATCATAGACCATAGCCAGGTGAAACCAGTCGCCGGTATAAACCGGGTGAGTATTAGTATACGCGTAAGAGTTACCGCCTGATTGAGTCCCAATTATTACACCCAAATCACCAGTGGACTCCCATTCCTGAAATTCAATTCTATCGTATACCAAATCATTAAGGGTATAAAATTTTGAGAAAAACGTATTCCATGTTGACCAGGTTTGAATGTTAATCCACATTTCAATTGTAAGAGTTGGAGTTCCGTTGAGAGCGGTTACATTTCCGACATTAACATAATCGTCGACGCCATCAAAGTGGAGGCAATTATTTTGAGCAAAAATACTCATATTGAAAAACAAGCTTATAAGAGCTATTGCAAATAGTAACTTAAATGACATTTGAACTCCTAATTGAGAAGAGCCGATTATCAGAACAATTATTTAATGAGAATCATCTTTTTATTAAAACATGTGCTAATAATCACATAACGAGCCAGTAACTTTGACTTTGTAAATGCTTAAAAGGAAGTGAAATTGGCACTATTGCTATTATGAAGTGACGACCGTTCGGTATTAGTTACTTGTTAAGGGGGAAGAATTACCAGAAAGGTATAATTGTATGCAAGTTCATTTTATAAGGATTAATTTTTAAGGGAAGCTAATTCTAAGTTGTTTAATTGTAACAAAAACCATTATGTATCAAGTGGCGGCCGGGTATAAAATATCCCAACCTGCTACAACTAAATGCATTTTAGATTTAATTACGGGAAACCCTGATTGCATGTGTAATAAATTGTTGATAAATTATTCATTGAAACCCCAGAGGATAAAATGAACAAGCAAACGATATTGGGAGCAGGAGGAGCAATAGGGACAGACCTTGCAAAGTATTTAACTGAATATACGAAGGACATCCGTCTTGCGGGGAGGAATCCCAAGAAAGTAAATAAAGGCGATGAGCTATTCCCTGCTGATCTTACAAAGCGGGAAGAAGTATTCAGGGTTGTTAAGGGGAGTGCTAAAGTCTTTGTTACTATAGGGTTTGAGTACAGGATAAAAGTCTGGCAGGAATTATGGCCAACGTTTATACAGAATGTAATTGATGCATGTTCAGATTACAAAGCCGAGCTAATATTTTTTGATAATATATACGCGCTGGAAAAGTGCTCAATAAAACATATTACTGAGAGTTCCTCAATTTTACCACAGACCGAGAAAGGGAAAGTCAGGGCAGAAGTTGACAGGAAGATATTAAATGCAATAGAAAAGAGGAAGGTAAGGGGAATCATTGCGCGTGCACCTGATTTTTACGGAAGATTTATAGCGTCGAGTGTTTTGATGAATACAGTTTATTCGAATATGGCTAAGAGAAAGACTTCACAATGGTTCTGCAATGCAGATGTGCTTCATACATTCGGATACACACCTGACCTTGCCAAGGGGATGGCGATACTGGGGAATACAGCAACGGCGTTTAACCAGGTCTGGAATTTACCCACAGATAAAGCGTTAACAGGGAGAGAATGGGTATCACTTTTTGCGAAAGAGATGAAAGGCAAGGATAAAGTAAGGGTGATACCATCATGGCTGATCAAGTCGATAGGAATTTTTAATCCTGTTTTGGGGGAACTTAACGAAATGCTTTATCAATATAAATCGGCATATGTTTTTGACAGTTCAAAATTCCAGAAGGCATTTAATTTCAGACCGGTGAGTAATGAGCAGGGGGTAAGGGAGACAGTAAAGGAGCTGGGGAGGAAAGCCGGGTGATTGCCCTATGGGATTGGGGGTTGATCTAAATTCATCTCTTTGATAATTACGGTTTTGTTAAAAGGAATAGCCGAGGGCAAGACCGAACCTCCATCCGTTGATACCCATACTAATGGGTTCTCCTGAACTATTCAATAATTTCGCATCACTATTGCTATCAAGGGTATATGAAGCAGGGATTGCCATAAATATTTCAGATCTCCTATTCGAAGATTCATAGCTGCCTTATTTATTTGCAAAGTATAAATAAAAATAGGGATTATTATACAAACCAGAAAATAATTCAAGAATAAAGCAGTGGAGGAATTAAGTAAGGTTATGGGAAGCGGGATTATTTTTTAGAGAGGTAGTAGGTAGAATCTGACTGAAAAATTAATCCATTATTACCAGGAGTAATATGGGGGTTATAGCAGAAGACCTGAGGCATATTTATGGAAGTAACACTTACAGTTGAAAATGAATTGAGATCATAAATATTCATAGATTGGTTGACATTAAAGGAAGCGAAGCGGGAACCATCGGCTGAAAAATGTGCACTGCCTCCTGAGGTGAGTAATGAATTAGTTTTATTACCAATGTCATATAAATAAACTCCTCCTGAAGAAGTGAATAAAATTTTATTCAATGATAAATCGTAATCCACGTAATCAGGAAATATTTTAGTCGTGAGTCCGCTTTGCAGATTATATATGAATAGAGATGTTGTAGTGGAAAGATAAACCTGCTGGTTGTAGACTATATAATTTCCATCCGGGGAAAAATGCAGACTGCTAACGGGATTATTCAGCATAATCGTATTAGATCCGTCAATATTTGCTATGAAGAGACCATTGCTACAGCTAAAGACAACTTTATCGCCGGAGGGAGAAATGTCCCAGGTATCAACTGCTGGATAAACCAAATTCAGCTTAGTTAAGCCAGAGCCATCGGTGTTGATGAAATAATTATTATAAGAGGGGTATTGATGAAGACAAACTTTATTTTTTCCAGAGGATAGCCAGAATTTCTGATAAGAGCCCGGGGTGAGCAAGTGTTTGTTGGAGCCGTCATAATTAGCCGAATAAATAGAGTCGTTACTTTGAATAAAAATTGTATCAGCAGTGCGTGATGTAATATAGGCATCGCCAATAGAGAGGAACTTCAGGTTAGAGCCGTCGATATTGACGGAATAAATTCTGTTCGCATATCCTTCCTGATGGATGGGCATGGGATCTGATTCAGACTGCAATATGCCACAGGAATAAAAAGAGAATAAGAGTATAGGGAAAATGAAGAATAATATTTTTTTCATATTAAAAGGCTGCATTGACAAGTAAATGTAATTTATTTATGAGCTATAGTCAAACGTTGAAGGATATGACTGACGGGGGGATATCTCAACACAAAAAGTACTTTCGGGTTAGAGGAATCATTAACGATAATTTTTTTAGAATAGGTCTGATAACTTTGCTAAAAAATAAATATTAAAATAATTATAGAATGATATTGACCTTTAATAATAAATATTTTAGGTTTGAGATGGTTCTACGCGGAAATAATTATAAGGAATAGGTATCGACTAAATAATATACGATTGTTCGAAATAGTTTTTTAACTAAAAATCTCTTTAAACAATTATGGAGTATATTATGAAGTCCACTTCTTTGTCAGATGGCTCCGGAGTTCAGTTCAATTCGATTGGTAAGGATATAGTCAAGCTACTGAATCAATATACCGAAATCCAATTATCCAAGATTCCCCCGATCAAACGACCTCATTTTCCGAACCGGAATAAAATAACAGCAAGAATATTTATTAAAACATTCCAAAGATATTATTTAAAGAAATTGATGTCGGAATCAAATATACCAGATGAATTAGTTCCAATTGCTGAGCTATATATTTCTTTAGTTAATTTATGCAGTACCGCGAAACAATCACTAAAACCATTTGAAGAATATGAATTATGGCGGAGTGTATTACAGAGTTTACTTTATCCGGTAGGAGATGAGAATGTAAATAATAGTATAGGATATTGCCATGATGACAGTTATCTGTTCGATTGTATATTTAAAATAATCCATAATAAATGGGATTTAAACAAGCTGGAAAAAGCGGTATTAAATCATTGTTTCGGTTATTCGCATAAATACAGAATAATGACGGAAGCAGAAATAGCCGAGAAGATGAATGTCCCGAAAAACAAGGTTCACCAGACAGCGGCAGAATTAGAAAAGGATGTCGATTGTTTAATATCCAAATTTAAGATACTAAGGAGCTATTTTTATTACAGGACGAATGGGGAATTAAACGAGAATGTTAATGAAATAAGACCTTCCTTATGCGAATACATAAAGGAACAGGAAGGGAACGAGACAATGACCAATCTATTTATTGCGAAAGTACTTTCAATTACCTGCGAATTTGAGCTAGTAGTTATTTTCTGTATAGGCAAGAATCATTATTTACTAATTAAGCCCGGAATGAAGAGATCTAAAATAAATATCAAATTTTATAAAGGTATTAAGAGTTTACTTGATCCAGAGATGAGGACTCTTGAGACCCTAGAATTATTTGAAGGATTAGCAGAATGCGTAGAGGATGTTTATCCGGAGGAGACAAGTTATTTCATAGAACAGGAGAAGAATGATGAAGAACAGGCAATGCTCGAAAATTATCCAATAGAAGGAGGGTCTGTGGGAAACAGTGGAAATCAGGAGCATGAAATTGGGAATGAGGATGAGGAAGAGGATTCTGAAAGTATTTTTTTAGGAGATATTTTTAATATTGATTCTGATGAATTAGACGATTTGGAATTCAGAGAGGGGCAACAGAATTAGGGGGCTTATAAATTTGCAGGAAAGTAATGTTGGTTGGGCAGGACTCCGGCGGGAGTCCTGCTTTTATTCAGATTTTTTGGCTTAGATAGTTTACTTGTTAAATAATTTAAGGATTTGAAGATAGACGAAATAAAATACCATGAAGTTCGAATATACTAATTACTGAAAATACATTTAACAAAATCGAGGTATTTATGTTAACTACTTCATTTTCCGGCAATTCGCCATGCACGATCAGATTTATAAATGAGGGAATAGCCTTCATACTTGATGAATTCTGTTACAAGCAGATGACAGGACTTCACCAGGCGCTTCAGCGGCTAATGATCAACAAAGTAAACATATCGGCGCGGAGTTTTATA
>JARLHD010000001.1 GCA_031292435.1 Ignavibacteriaceae bacterium | reverse complement strand
TTGATGCTTTTTCTGATTGTAGAGAAATTTGTAAGCATTCCACCAAGCCATCTTTCGCTAACCCAGTTAGATTCACATCTCCTGGCTTCCTGTTCAATAACATTTTTGGCTTGTTTTTTAGTGCCTACAAAAAGAACTTTCTTTCCATCCGATACCATCTTGGAAAGATTGTCTGCGGCTTCAACTAGAAGTGACTGGGTTTTCTTAAGATCTATGATGTGGATCCCGTTTTTTTCCATAAAGATATATGGTTTCATTTTGGGGTTCCAACGGCGGGTCAAATGACCGAAGTGAGCGCCAGCTTCAATAAGCTGGGTTATTTCTGGTTTTTTCATTTTAGCTCCTGTTTATCTTCTATCTCCTTCAACTTTACCTACAATCCATTAGCTGGACACAGGCGGTAAATCAGGAGATATGAATTATTTATTATTACGTTTATTAAATTATCTTTTCGAGAACTGGAATCTTTTTCTTGCTTTAGGCTGACCGTATTTTTTACGTTCTACCATTCTTGGGTCTCTTGTTAAGAACCCTTCGACTTTAAGAGCCGGTCTGAAATCAGGATTTATTGAAATAAGGGCTCTTGCAATACCTAAACGGATAGCTTGTGCCTGTCCTGTAATACCGCCGCCATTAACATTTACCATTACGTCATATTGACCTAAAGTATTTGTTGTTTTGAAAGGGTTAATAATATCTTCCCTGCTAAGTAACTGGGGGAAAGCCTTGTCAAATTCTTTATTGTTAACAGTAATTTTACCGTTACCGCTTCTTAAAATTATTCTAGCGGTTGAACATTTTCTTCTTCCTATAAAGATCTGATCTGCCATTATTTCTCCAATAACTTTATTAATTCTGGTTTCTGAGCTACATGTGGATGATTTTCACCGGCATAGACTTTTAATTTCTTTTTCAGTTTTCTGCCTAGCCTGGTTTTGGGAAGCATTCCATAAACTGCATTTTCAACAATGAATTCAGGCTTGGTAGCCTTTACTATAGTAATATTTTTAGTTTTCAAACCACCCGGATATCCCGAATGATGAACGTAGTTTTTATGAATTTCTCTTTTGCCAGTAAGCCTAATCTGTTCAGCATTTATTACAACAACAAAATCGCCTGTGTCTGCATTGGGTGTAAACTCAGGTTTATTTTTACCGCGTATAATATTTGCAATTTGTGTGGCTAATCTGCCGAGGACCTGGTCCTTTGCATCTACTAAATACCATTTTTGATCAGCTTCTTCAGTACTGACAAAATGCGTCATTTTTTCTTGTTTCACGTTATTTTCCTCTTGGCCTAATCATTTGCTAATAAAGACTTGAAATTTAAGATTAAAGAGACGGAAAGTCAAGAAAGAAGGGCATTAATTCTCTGTCTTTGTTATTTAGTACATTTTTTACTTGAATAGTTCTGAATTTAAGCGAGAACTGTCCAGCTTCTAATTTGTAGAAATATATTCCACAGGGGTGATTAGAGGCAAATTGCAGCCTAATATTCTATTTGTGTAAATATCTTTCTATTGTCTCCCCAATTCCCGATATCCATGAAGCGTCAGTTTCTACTACCATTCCATTGGGGTCAATTAAATATTTTTGAGGGACGCCATCGTTTGCACCATTTCCAAATGCTTTCCATATTGTATCCTGAATACCATTTTCTAATCTTATATTCAACCAGGGAATTTGGTGCTCTTTTTTTCTGAATCTCTCAATGACATTATCATTCTGGTCCAATGAAATTGTTACAATTGTAAAATTCTTATCTTGATATTTATCATAAATATCTTCTAATTCATTCATTTTTTTTATACAAACGTTGCACCAGGTAGCCCAAAAATATATAAGGTAATATTTTCCCCTCAGTTCATTGGGAGATATATAACTTTCTGTTCCAAGCATTTTCCCTCTAAAATATGGCACTTTGTTCCCTACTTTCACTATTGAATTAGGATTATACTTCTTCAGTGCAACTCCAACTTCTTTGATATCTGAATAATCAGATTTTAATATGTTGTAATATTTATTTTTAATCTCTCCATTTTTAATTGATCTCAAAATATGAATAAGTGCTATTGCTTTTACAACTCTATCTTGATTATTATTATAAAATTCCTCATAAATTTTTAATGATAAACTGTCAGATAAGTTTTTAATTTTTAATGTGTCGATTTTAATGTTTTTAGATTTGTCATGCGATAATTTAAGTTCTTTAACATAAGGTAATGAACTCATTTCGCAAAATAAATAAAAATCAATAATATCTGGATCTAATGAAAACAAAATATTATTAGGATGTAATACTTTAATGCAATTCTCTTCAATCAAAGTGTCATCCTTAGCCAGGTGTGGTGCAACTGAATAAGTGCTTATTAGTCTTAAGTATGCATATTCTTTAACAAATTGTTCATTATCATTATTGATAATATTCCTTAGGTATTTCAATATGTCTGGAATATTCTTATTAAAGATATCTTTCTGTTTTTGGAAGATTGTAGAATCAATTTCAGAAATTTTATCAATTGCGCTTTTTGAGGGGTTAACCGATTTGATTATTTCTGGCGTGAGAGAATAGTTTTTCTCTTGAGCATATACTTGTGTTAATAACAATAGTAAAAAATATATATATTTCTTCATAAAATTGGCCTAAGCTCATTGAGGAACTATTTTATTTATAAACGTAGCGATTATAAATTAAAGTTTCAATTACTAACAATCATTAATAAGGAAGAGCGAGACATCATTAAGTGTCTTACAGTTCAAAACTTGAAAATTATCAGAACAAAACTCCTTCGGTTACTCCTTAGGTAAAAATACTGCTGAATGTTAGAG
>JARLHD010000374.1 GCA_031292435.1 Ignavibacteriaceae bacterium | reverse complement strand
GGAAGATTTATCTTGAAAATCATCAATAATGAATTCTACGTTTTTCGGTAAATTTCTTACAAAAATTTCCGGGCTGCCCTCGATAGAGATATGATAATTTCCCTTAAGAATTGTATAAAACTTTTTGCTGTCCTTTAATGAGTCTGTTTTTTTTGCAATCGATTTCGATATTTTTTTAATGCTAATCGATGACTTTTGTTTTTCCTTTTTCATTGTTATACCTTTTTAGTCTTTGTTTTTTGTAAATCACTCCGGATTTCCATCCATATTTTCCCTAGGTTATTTTCCCCTATCCATTTCCCATCCTTGTATACCATTCCCCAAAATCTTGCAGACTCCCGATCATGTGAAGTGCAATCTTCAATAATTGTTGCAGAACCGGTTTCATTTAACTTATCTTTGAGCTCCGGATGTTGTTCAAGTTTTAACAGTATACATTTTTTCATCAAGGTGATGTCTTCGGGTGCTTGATCCCATTTTTCTCCCCGGTTAAGTTTATTACGATGCTTCCTAGCCTTCATCTTGGCGCCCATTGGACTTTTTTGCTCAACAATCTCCCATTGAATGTCTGGAAATCCCACGAACCTTAACCACTGAAAAAGTGCCTCATAGGTTCTGAAAGTTGTCCCCTTATAATAAGCCTGGTATGCAGACATCATCGATATCCATCCGTATATATCATTTACCAGTCGTACTAAAATTAACTTGATCATTTTAGCCATTAAAAACTCCTTTATATTGTACCTGCTGGACTTTCGCCCAGCAGGATTATTTATTGCTATTGTATTTCAGGTGATAAAAGCGCGGTGAACTCGGATCTGCTATTCCATTTACTTAGGGTGTTTCTGATTGCTTCATACATAACACTTCTGAGTTCATGTGAACATAGTATAGATGTTTCTGGATCAACGGCATCTAATGTAGACTGCAAAGCATTATCAAAGTTCATTTTACTTTCCTTAGCATTGGATCTTGCTAATTTTGCTAATTCTCGGAGATTATCTATCTCCTCGATTTTTAGCTTATTTAATGCTTTCAATACTCTTGCTTCTACTGACCATCTATTACGCTTAATCCAGTTTTTTGACTGAGCTTTATTCCGTAGCTCAGCTATTTTCATTTCATCTGAGAGATTAACTGAGTAACCAGAATATGCTGCCTTTTTTTTGGCTAATTCATCTTCCTTTAGTATGAGCTGATTCTTGATCACTTTTACTTCATAGCGAATTGCCTTACGTTCTACAGGCGAAGTAATAATAAATTCAACACCATTAGGGTTGAATTTCCGGACTACTCTCCGAACAGGCTTGATTTTGGATTGAAGGTCAGACTTTTTTTTCTTCAATTCTTCGATCTCTGAATCCATCCCTGCTATTTCATTCCGAAGTGAATCAAATTGCTTTGATTTTTTGTCCATCATAGCAAATATTTCGGTTACGGAATACTCTTTCTTTGGAGAGGACTCTATTTCTTTAGAATATTCATCTTTTGAAGGATTTTCCTTCTTCTTAACATTTTGCTGATTTTTCACCTTAGCGGGGTTTTTTTTTGTTTCCATTTTTTTTCCTTGGAATTATGAATCAATTATTTTATTTATGAACAGTCCCATGACCGTCCATATACTAATGCTCCACAATTCAGGGGGAAAAATGCCACCTTAGAGGGGGATAAATAATAGGGATGGGTATAAAATTCCCGTATTAGGTTAATTGGTCCTTTTTTAAGGGTTTTTGAATGAAAACTTGCAGTTTCAGTTGAAAACTGGTATTAAAAATTTATTCTAGGGTCCAGTGAATGTGGTCGGGGGGAGTATAGGAATAGGAGTATTTTCGGTAATTATACCTGATCGACTGTTTTAGGAAGGTAAAAAATCCAATATCAAGAGATTTTACCTCGTGCATTACCGCTTTTATTGCTTTATCAATTGCTTTTTTATTGTTTATATTATTTAATATTTCTCCTTCCGGGATTTTTTTTGAAGATCCATTTAACTCAATCGCCTTTTTTAGATAATTCTTATTTTTTTCCAATTCCTCTTCTAAATCAATTATTCCTGGCTGATCATTTTCTTTTAAGAAATCTATTTCCTCTTCAAGATCAGAAATGGTTTTCCTCACCTCTTTTATCGTTTTCTTATCTATCAGGTCATAATCTTCATGTTTATCTCTGTTGAACATGTCAGAATTTTCTAGGTCTTTTAGATTCTTGTAAGCGTTATCATCAGATACTGAAGGCAGTTTTAATCGATAAAGATCACTAACATGAATTGATTCTTTTTTTGCGTATTTAATAATATGGTAAATGTATAATAACCCGTCACTACCTTCATTTTTTAAGTCAATGCTCTTTCCATTAAAAAATATTCTATATTTTTTGTTTCGACGCAGAGTATAAACATATTCTTTGTTCAGTGAAGAATTTTGTTCAGCGGGAATTACTTTAGCAATTGTTTTGGGTTTAATGAGATGATCAACCAATGCAGATTCAATATATTCCTTAAAATCATACCAAAATTCCACCGTTCCAAAATCTAATATCAATGGCCGTTTATTTTTTAGCTCCTTCACTATGTAGTCCATTTTTGAAAAGGAGGGTATAAGGTTTAGGACTTCATTTACCAGTCTAGAATTAGGAAAAACTATTTCGGAAATATTCTCATATTCATCTATATCTTCATCTATCAGTTCATTATTATGAATCATATATATGAAAAAATTTTCTAAATGCCGAGATAGCTCAGAATATTTTGGAACGGTAATCTCCTTTATTTTATTAAAAGTATTATCTCTAATAGTTTTGTTTGATTGTAGAATTATAAAATTGTCTTTATATGGACCAGTTAATAAGTCCGAGCACAATTCTGTTTGTTTTGCAGGAGATAATTTATCGACATTTGTAAAGACTAAACCTACTTTTCCATCTTTAATTTTGTAATCACCGTTATAGCAGTTATATTCGGCAAACTCTACATTGTGGTGCAATTTTATTTCTTTAATTAAATTGTATGAAATATATTTATTACCTCCGCATAAAATAGTTTTTTTCGAAATTCCATTAACCGAATTCATCATGTCCTTATAAAAGGGTTCCATTATTGTTTTATTAAGACCCTTCTTCTTTTTGAAACAGTTACTAATAAAAGATAATCTAGAGATATCCATAATGTCTCCAACCTTTCTTTTATAAGAATGTTCATATTTAATAAAGTAATTAAGATAGGAAGGGTCATTATTATATCTTCTATACCACGTTGGAGTTGTTCCTGCGATTTCATCATCTTCTCCATGCTTTCCTGAAAAATTAAGTTTGTAAAACTCAACATTTTTTAGTGCAAGTAATACATGAGCTAGTGTTAAGGACATATAATTTGAGAAAGCGACGACTTTCTTATCACCAACTATATTATGAATCTTCGAAATATCATTAGGAACATATGAAAGGACTTTCCCTTTTCTAACACCATTTTGCCGGGTCATAATTTCCAGGTCATTTTGATTTAATATTATAAGGTTATTAAATAGGTGTTCTACTTTCTTTTTATGTCCATTAACAAATGAATAATATTTTTTCAAATAAGCTGGTCTTCTATTAGATTCTGCTTTCTGGTTCTTTAATTGTTTCTTTTTTGGAGTATATCTTCTTTCCTTAAGCGATTCTTTGTAACAATTAGATTTTCGAAAAATACCCAAATCCTTCTTTTTAATATCTAAGTTATTTGAGTTTATGAGGATTATTTGAGAGGGCGAAATAGTAGAAGCATATAATCTGTGGTAAATCAATCGAAATATGATATACAGAACTTCGTCAGCAGTTTTAGGATGGTACAATATATTTTTATCACCATCCAAAATTTCCACTTCTCGGGTCTCAAGTATTAAGACTGATCCTTCATTATCATCAAAGTGATTATTATTTTTCAAAAGTTCAGATGACACTTATATTATTCTCCCACAAAGTGAATATCACCTTCAAATTACGTTCATAAATTTTCAATTTACCTTGAGATAACATTCTAAAAAGTACATTAGACCTTAAAAATTGTCTCAAAAATATGCATTAGACCTCAATAAACCGCTTAAAATTGATTATTTATGATGAAATATTTTATTGGGTTTATGTTATTGTCCGTTTTCAACCTAAAATCGATGTTTAGTATCAAGAAGTCTTTCAACCTACTTCTTAAGTCACTGGAGTGATTTATTCCGGAAATTATAATTGTCGTCAATCGGTGATTCTAATTGTCGTTACTTGCCTGGAAACATTTGTTTAGCCATTTCATATTCAGATATGAAATCAAGATTGGTCGGCAATGAAGGATCTATTATTTGCCAAGCAACATACATGAATGATAGGAGATGT
>JARLHD010000373.1 GCA_031292435.1 Ignavibacteriaceae bacterium | reverse complement strand
TTAAGAACATCGGGCCATGAACCTATAGTACTATCAACAACAGTAGAATTAATAGCATCGCCAATCAGACTTTGGCTAGGTCCTGAGGCCGGGCGGTCTGCTACAAATTCAATTCCCAGCATTCCTTTCGAAAATGCAGTATCCTGATATGATGAAGTAGGCCGATCAAGTTCATATCCAACATCTTCACTAAACAGAATAAGTTTAGATTTTGAAGCCCCATTAACCATTCCTGAGTTCAGGTATGCTTTAATAGAGTCTTTCTGAACTTTAGACATAACAGAAGATCCTTCTCCTAACCATATAATATATTTATATCCCCTGAATGATATGACATTTGTTGAAATATTTACTCCTTTATTAAATACATCATATGTCCTTTTCATCGATGTCAAATTATTTAAAACAGAGTCTCTACTTATAATTCCATTTGCCTGTGTAGAATCATAAGCAACCAGAAATTCACCTTTATTCAGACGCTTGAAAGTAAGATTATATGATTGAACTGATTTTAATGAATCAGTACCACTGTAAGAATATACTGCCCAAATTCCACTAATAGAATCTCCTGCAGCCAGCCCTACATTCTGGAGAAGTTGATCCATAACATTAATGCTGGTTGACCAAGAAGTATCATAGCCACCATTGCCTGACGGGAAATCAAGTTTCGGATTTGTTAATACTTGCCCGAACTTAATTCTATACCTGGTTCCATCCCCCGATCTTTTCCAGTTAAAAGTAAGCCCTGAATAATTAAATATAGATGTTGAAATGGTTGTATCGTTCCCAGGACTGTTAAGGTCAAATGCGATCAACTGTGGCTTAGCTCTTTTGATAGTTATAGCATTAGGAGAGTTGGCTGCCTGGAGGGAATCATTTATTGGAAGATTGTTTCTATACGCCATAACACTCCATTGTCCTACCAATGAATCTCCCTGGTTCATTCCAAGAGCTGCAAGAAGCGTGTCCAACCGGTTCGCATTAAAGGACAATGAATTAGTATTTATATTAAAAGCTAATTTGGGAGTTGCCAGTGTTGGGCTTCCGAACGTCCATCTATAAGTTGCAGTTGATGCAGAAGTATCCCAGGTAAAATTAATTATCCCTGAACCTTTAGAGATTGAAGCAACAGTTGTACCAGAAGCAGGTAATTTTAAATTAAATGCATTTAAAGGATATGTTGCAAAAACCACCTTAGCTGTCCATGCCTGGTAAATACCGGAGCTATTATCGGCCCAAAATGGCCAAACAGTTCCATTTGCTCCATCAGTAATTCCGATATAATCGCCCTGGTAACCGGTAGCTGCGCCTGTAATTGAAAAAGGTTTGAATGTATGGTCACTAACTTGAATATCGGACCAAGTACTTCCTCCATCAATTGACCTGGAGATATAAACCTGTGTTGAATCGGCTGTTGTATTTCTATTGTCATAATAAACCACATTAACTGCCCCAACCGCATCTACATTGATACATGGCATATACTGATCTTTACCATTATTTAAGACATCCTGATTTACCCT
>JARLHD010000372.1 GCA_031292435.1 Ignavibacteriaceae bacterium | reverse complement strand
GAAAAATGGCTTGAACCTATATTCAAAACTGCAAATACAAGAATGATGGTTTATAATAGCCATTCCAATTTTGAAGAAATAGTTCTCATGTGTATTACTGTTATAGGAGTAGCATTCGCAATTTGGTTCGCACGATATATTTACATTAAAAATCCTCGGCTCGCTAACACTGCTTCAGTGAAATTCAAGAGTCTGTATAATCTTTTACTCAATAAGTATTGGGTTGATGAGTTTTATGATGCCGCTGTTGTTACTCCTATTGAAAGATCTTCAGATAGATTTTTATGGAGATTTACTGATATAACAGTCATCGATGGAATAGTTAATGGTACAGCTTCTGTTATAAATTTAATTTCAGGTAAGATCAGAAAAATACAGACAGGTGTCGCTCAATTCTATGCTGTTATTATGATGCTGGGAATTGTTATAGCTCTATTCTGGATTATTCTGAGTTTGTAATTTATGGAAACCAATCAATTACTTACATATGTCCTCTTCACCCCATTGATAGGAGCAATGCTTCTTCTGGTATTTCAACGGGAAAACGAGCAGGAGATACGTGTATTCGGACTTGCCATTTCCATAATTACATTCATTCTAGCACTGATGATCTTTGCAAAATTTGAAAGTTTGAATCCGGGTTTCCAGTTTGTGCATAAGATCTCCTGGATTTCAAGTCTTAATATTAGTTACCATGTCGGGGTGGATGGTCTTAGTATGCTGCTTTTGCTCCTTACCACTTTTATAACTCCTCTTACTCTTCTCTCAAGTTGGAAAAGTATAAATAAAAAAGTAAAGGAATTTACTTTCTTCATGCTTCTGCTCGAAGTTGGTATGATAGGTGTTTTCATATCTCTCGATCTCTTCCTGTTTTATGTGTTCTGGGAAGCAATGCTTATCCCTATGTATTTTATTATCGGATTATGGGGAGGGGAGAGGAGAATATATGCAACCGTCAAGTTCTTCTTATTTACAATGTTCGGAAGTCTTCTGATGCTCGTTGCTATTATCTGGCTTGCAGTTAGCGCAGGTGGAGTGATTGGACACTTTACCACAGATCTTGTCGAATTATATAGTGTAGGCCCGGCAGCTGCCAGAAACTTTCAGAACTGGATGTTCCTGGCGTTTACTCTGAGCTTTGCAATTAAAATCCCCCTGTTCCCTTTACATACTTGGCTTCCTGATGCTCACGTTGAAGCCCCGACTGCAGGTAGCATTATCCTTGCTGCTATTCTCTTAAAAATGGGTACGTATGGATTGTTAAGGTTCTGCCTCCCCTTATTCCCCGATGCAGCAATCACGTTCGCTCCATATATATCTGTTCTTGCAATTATTGGGATTATCTATGGAGCATTGGTAGCAATGGTGCAGAAGGATATGAAAAAACTTGTTGCCTATTCTTCTGTTTCCCATTTGGGATTTGTTGTCCTGGGTATTTTTGCAATGACTCAGGAATCAATTCAGGGGGCTGTCATTCAAATGGTAAATCATGGGCTCTCAACAGGAGCTCTCTTCTTTCTGGTAGGAGTTATTTATGAAAGAACTCATACAAGAGAAATATCTGAATATGGAGGTATCGCTAAAATAGTTCCAATCTTTTCGGCGTCTCTATTAATAGCCTCCTTGTCCTCTATTGGTTTACCTGGATTAAATGGTTTTATAGGTGAGTTCTTAATTCTATTAGGATCATTTAAATCACCTGTATTAAATTCATGGGGGTTTGCTGTGTTTGCTGCATCAGGTGTAATATTCGCCGCTGTTTATCTGCTCTGGATGTACCAGCGGGTAATTTTCGGTGTAGTAAAGAATCCTAAAATGGAAAAGCTGACTGATATGAATTCTAGGGAAATGGTTGTATTTGTTTCTCTTTTAATATTCATTGTGTGGATAGGAGTTTATCCTTCTACATTTCTTAAAGTATCCGACAAATCAACTGCTCGGGTTATCCTTCAGGTAAATACTCCGCCTCAGCAGGTGATCATTAAATGATTTCCGGTAAAATTGAAATAATATGCTAAACGATATTCAGGAATTTTATAGTATTCTTCCCTTCATAATCCTCGGCGCAGGAATCTTGATCTCGGTGCTTATTGAAATGTATTCTTCGGATAGTGAACGCATTCTGCCTTGGTTCTCTATTATTATATTTGGTATCATGGGATTTTATTCACTCTTCACTGTTGGTTCTGTCTCAGTTATAATGCAGAATATGCTTCAGACTGGCGGTATACCCAATATCTTTCACTTTATATTTAATATTGGAGCTGCCATTACATGCCTCCTCTCGGTTGACTATATTAAAAAATATGGTGTCTATTTTGGAGAATATTATATACTAATTCAAATATCAGTCCTTGGTATGATGTGTATGGCTGGTGCAAAAGATCTCTTCATGATCTTTCTGGGACTTGAGATTATGTCTGTTAGTTTCTACGCACTTGCAGGATTAAATAGGAAAAGATTAAATGCTAATGAAGCTTCACTCAAATATTTCCTCCTTGGTGCCTTTGCAACTGGATTTACGGTCTATGGAATTGCCCTTATCTATGGTGCAGCTCATTCAACCTCCATAGATAATATTACAGCACAGTTTCCCTTATTGTCCGGTAACCTACTTTTTCTCGCGGGCGTACTTCTTTTCTTTATAGGATTCTCTTTTAAGATCGCAGCATTCCCATTCCATATGTGGGTCCCCGATGTTTATCAGGGTTCTGCTACTACTATAGCCGGTCTTTTCTCTACTGGAGGTAAGGCCGCTGCCTTTAGTGCTATCATTGCGTCCCTCTCTGCACTCTTTGGTGGATCGTTACATACTTTCTTGCCATATCTTGCTGTAATATCTGTGCTGTCAATGTTATTCGGTAGCATCGTGGCAATCGCGCAGGATAATATTAAAAGAATGCTTGCATATTCCTCTATCGCGCATGCAGGCTATTTGATAATTGGTCTCGCATCCGGAAATCACGTTGGTATCGCCGGGGTTGTATTCTATCTTATCGCTTATACTTTCATGAATCTCGGAGCTTTCGGTATCGTCTCATTGATTGAAGGAAATGACGAAACCAATCTTAATATAAATTCATATGCAGGACTTTACGGGAAAAGTCCTATGCTTGCTCTTCTGTTTGCAGTATTTATGTTTGCACTTGCAGGAATCCCTCCGTTTGCTGGCTTCTTTGGTAAATATTATATATTTATATCGGCTGTAAAATCTAACCTTACTTGGCTGGCAATCATTGGCGTAATCTCAAGTGCTATTAGTGTTTATTTTTATATCCGGATAGTCGTCCTTATGTTTTTCAAAGATTCGCAGTCTGAGTTTATTGTTCAACATAGCAATATGGGTATACTTGCAGTGTTCATATCATTCATTCTGGTTATATTATTTGGTATAGCACCGGGATCAATAATAAATTTAATTTCTTCCTTTCTGTAAACAATGTTAATATTTTAATTCAGAAATTTGAATTACATTTATAAGTAAAATATTATGATACCATTATATTCAACTTCTCAGGTAAAGGATTTAGATAATTTCGCAATCAATAAGGCAGGTATCCCCGGAATAATCTTGATGGAGAATGCTGCTATAAATATTGCAGAAGCTATATTGGATAAGTTATCATCCTTGAAACTTGGCGATAGAATAGGAATACTATGCGGTATAGGAAATAATGGAGGAGATGGATTTGCTGTTGCCCGCCACCTTGCTAATGAGGGGTGCGAGGTCACTATAATTTCATTAGGGAAACCCGATGAGTTATCACCTGACAGCAGATTGAATTTTAACATTCTGAAGAATCTTAACCATCCGAATATTACAATTATAAATTATTCCTCCATTAAGGATATAAAATATTTTAATAAATGCGATGCTATCATAGATGCTTTCTTAGGAAGCGGTGCTCACGGTTCCTTGAAAGAACCTTACTCATCAATTATTAAAGAAATAAATAAGTTAAACTTATTTAAGATTGCTATTGATATACCTACCGGGCTTGATGCAGATAAAGGTTATGGCGAATTAATATTTAAATCTCATCTGACTATTACTCTCGCAGGGTACAAAAAAGGACTCTTCTTCAATGATGGTTATGCTTCCGCTGGGGAAATCCTTAAAAAGGGGATAGGTATCGATGAGTCATTACTGGAATTCTATCACACTGATGATTACCTAATTGAACCTGAAGACGCCTTCGTTCTGTTGCCGCCAAAAGGAAAAGATATCCATAAATATTCAGCTGGTAAAGTCCTTACAATTGCCGGTTCTGTTAAACTTCCTGGAGCCTCTTTGCTTACTTCAAAAGCAGTTTTGAATATTGGGGCTGGTGCTTCCATCCTTGCCTTTCCTAAGGCAGGTAAGGAACTCCTCGCACCTTCTTTATCGGAAGTAATAATGCAATCCTATGGAGAATCAGAGGAGTATTTAGTTCCCGCGCATATCCCTTCCTTACAAAAAAGAATTGATTGGGCCGATGTAATTGCTATTGGCCCTGGTCTTGGAAGAGATGAAGAGACTCAAAAAGCGATTATTAAGATTCTTAAGGATAACCCATCTAAAAAATTTGTACTTGATGCCGATGCAATCCATGCATTGAAAAATGGAAATTATAAAAAGGTTAAACTCAATAACTCAATTTTTACTCCTCATCATGCAGAGTTTTCTGATTTAATTGGTATCGATATTAATGAATTAAAGAAAGATTTATTAAATTTCGGTAAACATTTTGCACAGGAAACTGGTGCAGTCCTTATATTGAAAGGTGCACCAAGTATAATATTTAATCCCGATGGTGAAACCTTTATAAATAGTACTGGTAATCCGGGACTTGCAAAATTTGGAACAGGTGATGTTCTTACCGGTGTTATCGCTGGTCTATTCGCACAAATTAAAAATCCCGAGGATGCTGCCGTTTGCGGAGTTTATCTCCATAGTCTTACTGCAGATCTCCTCGAAGATAAAATGACTGAATACAGCTATACTGCTTCAGATATTATAAATTACTTATTTGAATCAATTAAATTTCTAAGGAAATCATTTGCTTAAATATTTAGAACAACATAAAAAGTATCTGGTTTATCTGCCTTTGATACTCTATTGGATATTAATCCTTACTCTTACTTCCTTACCAGGTGCAGATGTACCCAACGTTCATATTAGTGATAAAATTGAACACTTATTAGCATATGGTGGATTGGGCTTTTTACTAAATCTTTCTTTGCGTATCCAAAACAAAATATCAATTCTTAAAAAATACTCTGCCTTGTTTACTATTTTGATCGTTTCTACTTATGGCGCATTGGATGAATTACACCAGTTATTTATTCCTGACCGCTCATGTGATATTTTGGATTGGACTGCAGATACTATGGGTGTTATTATTGGTGTTTTATTAATGTCAATGCTTATCTGGGTTGTTGAAAAAAAGAACTCTTAACGATTTACTTATATTTTTTTAATCTTTCTTATTATAATTATATTTAATTCTGATGAAAAAGATTAAAAGAAATAATATTAACCTTCTTAGCACTATCTCCATACTGATTGTTTTTCTTCACTTACTGATAATCTTTTACGTAAAATATAAGATACAGAATCTTCCGATAGGTAATTTCAGATTGGGATATATTGGGAATTTATTAAATCTTGTTTTTAGCACTCTGCTTATTATTGGTCTTGTAGTCAATATATTTATCAAATCCCGGGTGTCTGACCGTACCATTTTATCATATATCGTAATAATGACTGTCTTCCTTTTTGCTGGAATTATAAATTCTTTTATTAAGTTCCCAATGCCTAGGATTTACATGTTCGAGCACCAGTTTCGGGATGTATTAACTGGAATGCTTTTCTCTGCATACCAGTTTGTGAATTTTATCCTCATCTTTGTAATATGGATGAATATTACTGGCAGGCATGGGCTATTATTTCTTAATGCGTCTCTGAATGCAGTAATTATTATTATTCTTTTCTTCATCTTTGCCTTTATTTATGTTAATCAGAGTAAACCTTCTGGTAGGTTAAATAAAACACAAAATGAAGTTGCTGTTGTACTGGGTGCAGCTGTCTGGTCTAAAAATATACCCAGTCCTATGCTGGCTTCAAGGGTTGAAAAAGCCTTCGAACTTTATAATCAGGGCTATGTTAATAAAATTCAGGTGACCGGCGGGAATGCCCCCGGTGAATTAAGCGAGGCGGAAGTTGCTTCCCAATATCTCAAACAAAGAGGCGTTAATACGAATGATATATGGATTGAGAAAAAATCCACAAATACCGCAGAACAGGTAAGGTATGTTAAAGAGGAACTAATAAATAAAAGGAAATTAATGAATATTGTATTTGTCTCTAATGCATATCACCTTTCCAGAATATATGAAATTTGCACTTTCTATAATGTTAATGCTGGTATCGAAGCCTCTTCTCTTAATATAAGCTTTGATAGTAATATATATTATAAGGTAAGGGAAAGTGTCGCTCTGCTCGTATTTTGGTTCTTTGCTCTTTGATATTTGTAATAAATTAGGACAAATATTCATTAAATTAACCCTTCGTGTTCAGGAAAGTATTAACTAATAAATTATGTGTTCAAATATATGTCCCAGGTTTTTAAAAGAAGAGTAGTCAGAGAAAAAGTTCTTCAGATACTTTATGCTTATGAATTAAATAAGGATTCATTGCAGGCGCTGATAGATGGCGTCCTATCCGATATCGATAATAAAACTGATAAGGAATTTGCAGAAACACTAGTTAACAGGGTGCTTATTCACCAAAATGATTTGGATGTCAAAATAAAAGAAAGAGTGGATAATTGGGAACTCGGTAGGATCGCTATGATCGACCTTATTCTCCTGAGGATAGGACTATGCGAACTTTTCCATTTTCCTGAAATCCCGCCCAAGGTTTCAATTAACGAGGTAATCGAAATTGCCAAGGAATATAGCACCGCCGGAAGCGGCAAGTTTATAAATGGTATCCTCGATGCAGTCCTCTCTGAACTGAAAGAATCGGGTAAGTTGAATAAATCAGGGCGCGGCCTGTTGCAGGAAACTATTACTAAAACTCCCCCTAAGAAATAAGTCCCATGAAAAATAAAGGGAAGATATTTGCATGGACCCTATTCGATTTTGCCGATAGAGCTTTCTCTGTAATAATCGTTACTGTCGTCTTCTCTAAATATTTCAGTACTTATGTTACCGGGGGACGCAATTGGCTCTGGGGACTCGCTGTCAGTATATCTATGATTTTTGCAGCTCTCCTTAGTCCTCCAATGGGGGCTATAGCAGATGCTTCACGCAATCGCAAAAGATTCCTGCTCTTCCTTACTCTGCTTTCTGTTATATGCACTGCACTAATGTTCTTCGTTTATAAAGGCGATATTCTCCTCGGTATGTTCCTTTTCGTCCTCGCTAATATTGGATTCGAAGCTGGACTCGTATTCTACGATGCCTTCCTTCCTGATATTACTCAAAAGAAAAACTTTGGCAGAGTATCCGGTTATGGCTATGCAATGGGATATGTCGGCGCTTGCACTGTACTTGTCATTGTAATGTTTCTTCTGCCGCCTGCTTCTTCTCCTTTATATTATTTCTATATAAGGTTATCCTTTGTTGTCGCCGCTCTTTTCTTTCTGGTGTTCTCCCTTCCTATATTCCTCTTCCTTGAAGAACCTAAAAGAGAAGTCGTCAATAAAACTAATCTTATTAAGAATGGTATAAAAGAAAGCTTCGGTACATTAAAAGCTATCTTTGTCGATAATAAATATCCATCCATGGCAAGATTCCTGTTCTCCTTCTTCCTGTACAACGATGCTATTATTACCATTATTGCATTCGCCTCTATCTTTGCCTCTAACGTTCTTAAGATGACTGATGCTCAGGTTATCTATTTCTTTGTCATCGTACAAAGTACTGCATTTGCGGGCTCTGTGGTATTTGGAATAATCTCAGATCATATAGGTCCTAAAAAAACAATTACTATTACTCTTATTATCTGGATCGGCGTTGTTATCGGAGCCTTCCTTGTGCAGACAGTCTTCCAATTCTATATTGTTGGTCTTCTTGCAGGAATCTCTGTCGGATCATCACAGTCATGTAGCCGGAGCCTTATGGCCTTAATTACCCCAAAGGAAAGGGAAGCTGAGTTCTTCGGTTTCTTTGATGGTCTCTTCGGTAAATCCTCTGCTGTGGTGGGACCTCTGTTCTATGGTATTGTAGCTGATCTTTCTAACAATAGGATTGCCGCCCTTGCAATAGGTCTCTTCTTCCTCGCAGGTATGGTAATAATTCAAAAGGTACAGGTTCCGCAATTCAAGGCAGCAAATTCATGACATTTCATAAATGAAAATTCAAAAGAATATATCGCTCAAGTCTAAAAACACCTTTGGAATTGATGTCTGTGCAGCAAAGTATGTTGATATACTTGACGAAAATGAATTAATAGATCTCCTCTCCCAAAGCACCTTCAAAGATGAGCCTAAATTAATCCTTGGCGGCGGAAGTAATATTCTATTTACACAGGACTATAAAGGTCTCGTAATTAAAATATCAATCCCCGGCATTAAGATTATCTTTGAAGATGAACAAACCTGCCTCGTTAAAGCTGGCGCTGGAGTAATATGGAATGACCTTGTACTATTTGCTGTTGAAAAGAATCTGGGTGGAATTGAAAACCTGGTATCCATCCCTGGTACCGTAGGTGCAGCTCCAGTCCAGAACATCGGCGCTTATGGTGAAGAACTTCAGAACTCATTCCATAGCCTCAAAGGTATATTCATCAATACTGCAGATGAAACTGTATTTGATAAAGATGAATGTCAGTTCGCCTATCGCGATAGTATCTTCAAGAGGGAACTAAGGGAAAAGTTTATAATTACTTATGTTATCCTGCAGTTAAATAAAAACCCTCAGCCTGTTTTTAATTATGGAATGGTTAAGACTGAAATGGAAAAACTTCATAAGGATAAATATTCCATTAAGGATGTCAGCGATACAATCGCTAAGATAAGAGATGAAAAACTTCCCAATCCAACATCTATTGGTAATGCCGGTAGCTTCTTCAAGAATCCCGAAATAGATAAAGATCAATTCCTCGAAATTAAAAAAGAACATCCTGATACGCCCGGCTTTACTACTCCGAATAGTATGGTAAAAGTACCCGCAGGCTGGCTTATTGAAAAATGTGGCTGGAAAGGTAAAAGAATAAACAATGTCGGAGTCCATGCCAATCAGGCTCTTGTCCTCGTCAACTATGGGAATTCAAGGGGATTGGATATATTAAACCTTGCCGCCGAAATAAAGATCTCAGTACTCAAAACCTTCGGCATAGAACTAACTGAAGAAGTTAATATCTACTAACCACCATTTCTCTACGCATCATAATTAGTACGCCCCTTTCCTTGTATAGCCCCGACCCTATAAGGTATATTCATCTGCATAAACATCTCTACCCGTCTTAATCAGCACGCCCCCATCCTTTAATAACCCCGATCCTACAAGGTATATTCATCTGCATAATCTTCTCTATGCATTATAATCAGTACGCGCCCACATCAATAACAACCCCTGAACGGTTCCTTCACAATCTCTAAACATCTCTTCTATTTCCTTCGAAGTTTTCCTTAACCTCCAGGGTATACATGAATACCGGCACCTTCCCCGTATTATTTATATCCATATATTACTCATACAATACTCATACACGACTCATAATAGGGTTTTAGCGCACTTTACCGCACTTTAGTGCACTTTACCGCACTCAATCACTGCGCATATATATAAATCTTCCCTTGTTCCAGCCCTTAATAATCCCTGAAAAATCCAATAAATCTCACCTATCCTGTGATTTCATTTAATATAAGTTGTTCTTTTAGTTGTTACTATTAAATCGGTAATTTATAAAAGGATAATAAGATGTCCGACGAAAAGATTTTATCCGCATATGCTAAAGCTGCTGAACAGGGGATTGACCCCCGCTGCATTCCTCAAAAACTTAATGGACCTGTTCCCGAGGATAATCAAATTATCTACCCTGACTACCCTGAGTCCGATCAGGAATCCTGGCGCTTCCTCTTTCATAGACAAATGCAGTTCCTTCCCGGTCGTGTATGCAATGAGTACTTAACTGGTAGTGAAAAACTTAAATTTACTCCGGATAAAATACCCGCCCTTAAAGACCTTAGTGCAGTATTCAAAAAAACTACAGGATGGAAAATTGCAAGGGTGCCCGGACTAATAGATGAGCAGGATTTCTTCGAGCTCCTTCGTCGTCGTGTATTCCCATCAACAGATTATATAAGGGGCAAAAATGAACTCGATTATACTCCCGCCCCTGACCTGTTCCATGATATGTTCGGACATATGCCTCTCCTTACCGATCCTAACTTCGCCTCCTTCTACCAGATGTTCGGTGAAGCCGCATTTAATGCTAAAGGTATTCAGCGTAAATGGCTCGAAACTTTCCATTGGTTCACTGTCGAATTCGGACTTATAAATAAACCTGATGGTATGAGAATTTATGGCGCTGGTATTATTTCTTCACTCGGTGAAGTTCAGCATGCACTCTCTAATGAAGTTGAGATTAAACCCTTTGACGTTAAAAAACTTATTAACCAGCCCTATGATGTCTGGCATGTCCAACCCACCTTATTTGCTATCAATTCTTTCGAACATCTTGAAAATGAATTTAAAAACTGGACAAAAAAGGAGGGACTTATCACTTAATCTAATAACAATTCCCATTCTTCAAAATCATCTTTGTCTTCTTCATACTCTTGCGGGAAAAAAGGTATGTCAGGTACTTTATCTTCGTCCTGTTCTATTATCTTAATCCACGGGTATTCTGTATTCATATTTAATCCTTATTTGTAATTGTTCTTCTATAGTATTAGATGCATAACCTTAAACTAAGTATGTGACTTACTTCACGTTTCAGCATCAAGTCTCATTGTCTGCCTCGGCAGGTTGAATAAGCATTCCTATTTAAGTAATTTAATTAGGTCTCTATTAAATATTCCATAAATTGATTTTAATGAATTGATTTAAGTATTATAAGGAAGTAAAACTATGCTTGATGTTGGAAAAAAAGCCCCCGCTTTCAAATTAAAAAATCAGGACGGTAAAGTCATATCTTTAAGTGACTTAAAAGGTAAAAAGGTCGTTCTTTATTTCTATCCCAAAGATGATACTCCCGGCTGTACTAAGGAAGCCTGCAGTTTCAGGGATGAATTCCCTAAGTTCGGTAACTTAAACGCTGTAATCCTGGGTGTAAGTACCGATTCACCCGAATCACATCAGAAATTTATTGCCAAATATAACCTGCCCTTCGATCTCCTTAGCGATGAAAACAAAGAAGTCGTTGAAAAATATGAGGTCTGGAAAGAAAAAAATAACTATGGCAGAAAATATATGGGTACTGAAAGAACTACCTATCTTATTGATGAGAACGG
>JARLHD010000371.1 GCA_031292435.1 Ignavibacteriaceae bacterium | reverse complement strand
TTGTGGGCTTGACCAAAATCCTGTGGTTTATGGGCTTAGTTTGCTGGATAATTCTAATCTATTTTATTCTTATTAATTTAATCGCCTTCAAGAGTGAGCCAATTGAAAAGGTAGTTGACGGAGCTACATTGCTGATCATTGTAAGCACCCAGTCCATCGCCTTGTTGGGCAGTACCTTAACCAGTACTTTTGGTCTTAACTTCGAAATTGTTTTGTTTCTTGCTTGGGCCTTTTGGGCCGCAGGATTTATTTTGTACCTAGTTATTATCACCTTAGTTATTTATCGATTAATTTTCAAAACCTTAGAACCTAAGGATTGGACAGGTCCGTATTGGATATGCATGGGAGCTACGGCCATTACAACGTTGGCAGGCGCAACTATAGTGTCTAAATTGAATCTATCTGCCAATTTGAAGGATCTAATTCTTTTTACCAAAGGTATTACTTTAATGACCTGGTCAATAGGGACTTGGTGGATACTTATTTTACTTTTTATGGATATATGGAAATTTACTCAAATAGATATTCCGGATAAAGCTCCCATGTGGATAAAAGTTTTTCCTTGGCTGAGACTTGGCTTGGGGCGTAAACTTAATATTTATGAAATACCTTCTTGGGGTCGAGTCTTTCCGTTAGGAATGTACACAGTTTGTACAATTGCTCTAATGAAGATTATGCCTTTGAGTTTTTTATGGCCAGTTATAAAATATTGGGGTTGGTTTGCCTTTATTATATGGATGTTAACTTTCATAGGCGCTATGAGATCAATCGCGGTATTTGTTATTGAAAGAAAGGAGTTAGTAAAATGACAACTTTTATCAGATGTAAAAAAACTGACAACACTTCTTTTAATTAACAAGATTAGAGTAGGTGTTGTTTTGGCGATATTGTCAATTGTTATCTTTGCTTTGTATTTGAGAAACGGTTTCACCACACCTACTATGTTCGTTATCATTATCTTGAGCATTCTATCTGCCGCCTGCGGCGTATTTCTTGGTAAAACAGGTTCCAGCATGTTTGATTCCATTTTGCCTGGCTAATATCCCTGAACGTCGCTGGCAGGAGACTCCCTATGTTAAAGTGTTTCTCCCATCTTGCCAAATGTATGAATGCTACAAACTTCAGAACTCCGGACATGACTTACCAAAATATATAATTGATGGTGATAATATCTTGGAAGCTACTCGATTTAGAATCCTGAAATGGCATAATTAGCGGGTTTCTATGATTTACGAAAAATATCTTATCACCATTAATTA
>JARLHD010000370.1 GCA_031292435.1 Ignavibacteriaceae bacterium | reverse complement strand
TTAGTTTAATTTGACGGGACATATAAAGGTTCAATAATTTCTTTTTTGAAATATTTCTTTTGAAAAAAGAGGGACACATTAACTAGAGAGATAAGAACGGGAACTTCTACGAGAGGACCAATGACAGCGGCGAAAGCCTCTCCGGAGTTGATTCCAAATACGGCTATGGCAACTGCTATTGCTAATTCAAAGTTGTTGCTGGCAGCGGTAAATGATAGAGTAGCTGTTTTGCTGTATCCGGCACCAGCTTTACGGGCGATATAAAAGGAGACAAAGAACATTATTAAGAAATACAATATAAGCGGGACAGCAATTCTTAATACATCAACCGGTATTTTTATTATCATATTCCCTTTGAGAGAGAACATTACAAAAATTGTAAACAAGAGGGCGACAAGGGTAATGGGACTTATTTTAGGGATAAAAGATTTTTCATACCAGACTCTACTTTTTAATTTAAGTAGAACGAACCGTGTAATTACGCCAGCTAAGAAAGGGATTCCGAGGTAGATGAACACGCTATAGGCAATTTGCCCAATTGTTATATCTACCTTAAATGAGCGCAGACCTAATATGTTGGGGAGAACGGTAAGGAAAACGTAAGCGTAAACTGAGTAAAAGAGTACCTGGAAAATTGAGTTGAAGGCTACGAGTCCAGCGGCATATTCAGTATTTCCTTTTGCGAGATCGTTCCAGACGATGACCATGGCTATGCAGCGTGCAAGTCCCATCATTATTAGTCCAGCCATATATTCAGGATAATCCCGGAGAAAAATAATTGCGAGAAGGAACATAAGAACGGGACCGATAATCCAGTTCTGGACAAGCGATAGGGAGAGGATTTTAATGTTTCTGAAAACCTTGCCGAGTTCTTCGTATTTAACTTTAGCAAGAGGGGGAAACATCATCAGGATGAGTCCTGCGGCGATAGGAACATTGGTAGTACCGCTGTTAAATTTATTCCAGAAGAGGGCGATGCCGGGAAAGAGCCATCCGGAAAAAACGCCAAGGAACATGGAGACAAAAATCCAAAGAGTTAGATAGCGGTCGAGGAAAGAGAGTTTTTTTATCATTTTAATTAAGAAAAGTTATTTTGTGTTTTTATTTCTGCAATCCAGTCTTCGATTCTGGATTTAATCTGCTGCATTATTAAAAGAGTTTGATTGAGTTTTTCTATATAGGGACCTTCAATTGCGGAAGGATCATCAAAGCTCCAGTGAATTCTTTTACCGGAGCCGGGAACTATCGGGCATTTTTCGGCATTAGATTCATCGCAGACTGTGATAACATAATCAAAACTTTTACCAGAGGAGAGGGTGGATTTTATTGTTTTAGTTTTATTACCCGAAATATCGATTCCTTCTAATTCCATAGCGGTTACAACGACCGGATTGAGAGTTCCAGGTTCAAGCCCAGCGCTTTCTGCAATGAACTGACCTTTACCCAAATGATTAAGAAAGGCTTCTGCCATCTGGCTCCTGGCGCTGTTATGGACACAAACAAATAATACTTTTAACTGATTCATTTTATATTAACATTTCGTTTTATAACGAAACTCTTTAAATATTTTATTTTATCAGCAACAAATTAATTTTCTATCGAGGCAGCAGATAATTTTTTTATCTGCAATAATAACATTCTCATCGCCGATCCAGAAGTCGAGTGTAGAAAGGATAGAAGAAATCCTGGGGTCAGAAGGGCGAGGATTTATTGAATAATTGATCCATTTACCTGCTTTTTCTTCAAGGATAAAGCCTTCTTCTTTTAATATGCTGAGATGCTGAGAGACGGTTGAGTTAGCGAGCTGTAGGAGTTCGCGAATCTCACAGACACAGAGAACTTTGGTTTGTAGGGCTTTTAATATCCTTAACCGGTTGGGGTCGGAAAGGGCTTTAAATATTTTGGTTTTTTCTTCTAACATAAAATTAAATTCATTTCGTTTACAGACGAAATGTAATAAACCCGGCCTTAAAAGTCAAATTAATTCTGAGAGGACAAGATTTTTTGTAAGGAATGGTTAATAACGAAATTAAATATTAAGGAATATGTCGAATTAATGGGCTAATTATTCTACATAACAATAGATGATTTCAAGAAATGAGCTCGACATGATCTTCTATTTTTTTGGCAAAACCCTTAACCGGAGAATCTCACATAAAAAAGCCGTCCAGGTTATTGCAGGGAATTTGTTTAGTCCATGTGCAATCTTTGATGCCTCTGCTTTGGTTAAGTCATAGTTCTGACATAGTACTGAGTTAGGTATTTGTGACTAAAGTGGAAATTTTCAAAGGGGAGTAAAATTTCAGTGCAAAGGATGGAATCAGATTATAAAGAAAGGTGAAATGTTCCAATACGGACAAACACCTTCTACTATATATTGTCGAATTCGCTGTTTTTTGCCATTTAATGATTTAAATAGGGGAAATATGCATTTGTAATAATTTGTAGGAAGTATTTTTTGCCATTATTTATTCTATTGGCAAAAACTATGAATTTAGGAGGTCATAATAAAATGTTATTACGAATCATTCAATAAGAAAAACGGGGAATCTTAAATCGAACCAGGAACAAATAGATACTTCTTTAATATTTTATCTTTATCATAGACATCGGCTCTGAAATTTACAGTACCATCGTCGCTGACCCAGGCTGTAAAATAATCAATAAATACTGGGATCTTATGGTCGAACATAACTTCGGTTGTTTTACCGATGCTTGTATTTCTTCTCAGCTCGCCACGAAGTTGTTTAAACTCAGCAATTTTAGTTTTATCGGCAATTGCAAAGCCGGTTTCAATTTTTATATAGTCGAGATTCCATTTGGAATTATTCCTAAGAAGGAATTCAGCAAGCTGGAAAGGTTTTTCGACCCTGACGCAACCATGACTAACAGCCCGATAGGACCTGGAAAATGGCCCGCGGGTGGGGGTATCGTGGAGATAAATGCCAAAATTGTTATTGAACATAAATTTAATTTTACCCAATGCATTGCCAGCCCCGGGATCCTGAACAAATTGATAGGGAATTTTATTGGGGGAGAATTTTTTCAGATTTACATCAGCAAGCTTAACGGATTTACCATTTCTAAAGACTTTAAAGTTTTTTCTTTGAAGATAGGTAGAGTCTTTAGTAGTTTCGCGCAATATTTCTTCTTTAATGATGCTTGGGGGGACAGTCCAAGTGGGGTTTAACACGAGGTGGGAAATTTCGCCCCAGATTTGTGGAGTTTCCCAATCGTCTGGTCTTGCACGTCTTGTTTTAAGATAAGATTTCAACCTTTCATAATAATTAGCCGGTTTCTTTTTACCGGTACAAACTTTAATTTCAAATTGTTCACGACCATTATCAATGACGTGCAGATGGAAATCGGGGATATTAACAAGGATATAGCGGGCACTATCGGAATAGTTAGTCCACCTGAAGCGTTCCATGCTTAATTTAATTTTTTCGATATAGACATTTAAAGGGACGTTGAGTTTTTCAAGGGTTGGGATTCCGACAGTTCCATCGCCATTGAGACCGTTAGCCAACTGAAATTTTGAGACAGCTTTAATAAAAACAGAATCTCTTTTATTAAGATTTTTTAAGTCGATTTTTGATGCATCGAGGAAGCCCATAGATGTGAGCCGAGCGGCAATCAGGTTCAACTGACCGGGATTTTTAATAGGCTTCCATCCGCTAGTATCGATGTTATTGAACTGTTTTAATGCTACTTGTAATTTTTTGTACTGCGGATTTTGAGGCTGGAGCGTCTTAAGGTATTCAAAAACGTTTTCTGCATTCAATGGTTTAAGTAGATCCCATTTGGTGGAATCAACAACGGGAAGGAAATAGCTTTCAGCGAATATTTTATAAGGATCTACTACACCGTAACGCAAATTATAAGCATATTTTAATACAGCATCCGAAAGCAGGAGTTCGGCATTAGACATATTCCGATATTTGTTAGTACTGTTACCGGAAATTTCAGACAGTTCGTTTTTGATCTGATCAATATGATACAAAGCAGGCTGAATACCATGCTCGCCAGCTTTTGAAAAAAGATCGAGCAATGGATCCAGAGATGAAAGATTGTCAAAGTCCTTAATAAAGAGCGGGTGAAAATTCCTGATCGAGTAGAAGTATTCAAGAGAATCGAAATATTGAATATCAGAATATTTTATTATAAACGAGGAATCATTTTTATTGAACCTATCCCGGAAAGACTGCATATAATCGTCAGCGGAGAATTCGGAATTATTTACTA
>JARLHD010000369.1 GCA_031292435.1 Ignavibacteriaceae bacterium | reverse complement strand
TCGTAACCATGGGCGGAATGAAGATAAATGGAGAGTGGAAGGTATACGACTATATACCGTTTCCAATGTTGAGAAAACAATGGCAGACCGTTGTATTGAAGCTAATACGCAGTAATTTAGACGAAGCAGAAAAGAAGAAGGTCCAGCACCTATTACAGAAGGCCTACTCAGCCAATGGAGAAGGCTTCTATGTTTATGCTCCGAGACAAAAAGGAAATGTGAAAGTTCAATTAGGATATATCGGTCGTTATATTCGTCGACCTGCAATAGCGTTACATCGGATCGAGGAATATGACGGACAATATATTACATATCGATATCATGATAAAAAAGATGGGCAAGAGAAAAGGGAGAGACTAACAGTAGAAGAGTTTATAATTCGATTGATCGTACATATACCGGATGAACAATTTAAAACAATCCGTTATTATGGAGTGTACTCCCGCAGAATCAAAGCACGTTGCAAGAAACTAATCTCAGTCTGGCAAGAAAAAGTAAGAAAGTGGATATTGAAGGTTAAAAAGACTGTAAAACGAAGAAAGTGGGAGCAACGGATAAAAGAACAGACGGGAAAAGATCCGATGGTATGCCCGCATTGTCAATGTTATTATGAGTACAAGGGGGAAGTCTGCCTAAAAGACGGACAACTGGTAATAAAGTATGCAAGTGATGAGGTAGCAAGAGCTTGCCTAGAAAGGATGATTGACAATTTCACCGGTATCAAAACAACGAAAAACGAACAAAAGGAAGAAGTCTCAAAACCAGAAGAGCCTGGCGATAGAGAAGGGCATAGTCAACTATATCTGTTTGCAGTGTAATGAACGAGAGGAGATCCCGTTAGGAGTCGTGAGGGATTTTGATGCAACGGATGATGGTGATCCAACCGTTCCTCCCCAGTTTAGCTGCGAAAAATGTGGAGGAGATATGTATCCAGAGTATTATAAGGGGCTCCATGGTTATGAATACAAAATTTCAGATATCCAAGAACAATAAAAGGACCGAGGCCGCAGCCTCGGTTTTTCTTAAAACATCCTTTCTAAGTTTTTTCATCGCTGGCCGGTCGAGGTTCCCCCCGCTGCATCCCTCGTCAATGTAGACCAAATCCTCATTAACTTGCCAGCCTTGGCTATTAAGGTAATGCTTGCAGGCTCCCAACTGGATACTGAGTGTGTTGCCGTCCGTTTGCTCGTCTGTTGACCATCGGACGTAAATCGCCGCTTTATTAGGCATTATAGCCTTGGTCAATCCGTGGTCTAAGCTGTGGTTATTCATTTTGGTATCTCCCTTTCCTCATCCTGCCTTTATCTTGTCCTAAAATCTTTGCTGCAATTCGTGCCGTTCGTGTTTGAGATGAAGAGTGGGATGAGGGTAGAGGAAATGGCAAATTATTATAGATAATATTTGTGATTCGGAAGGAATATTTAGGAAACGTATAGAATACTAGTAGGGAAACGTCTTTGGATTGAAAATTCCTCCGGAGAGCAGCATTGGTTTGTAAACTTGGCAGTATTATTAAACTGTAATTTAAAAAATCCAAATTTCCATAAATGGTCGCACTCTAAGGGGTTCGCGACTGTTTTAGGTTAGTTCTTTATAAGGATGTGAGTAATATGGATGTAAAAATGGGGTATGTAAAATTAGAATATAATGATATGATAAATGGATTTTCATATCACAAATTGATATATGATTTAGAAGATAACCCAATCGATATCATTTTTATTGAAATAAATAATGTCTTGAAAATGCACCTCGGCCTCGAAAAAGAAGATATTATCGGTAAAAGTATTACGAGGATAATCATTGATAGTGATATTTCTTGGATTGAAAAATATAATGAAGTTGCTTTAACAGGCAAAGGGAATAAATTTACTGGCTATATGAAATGTTTAAATAAATGGTTTGAAATCAGTATGTTTTTATCAAAAAAGGGTTATTGTGCACTTATATGGAATGATATTACACAACATAGGCTATACGAAGAAGAAATATTTAGATTAAACGGTCTCTTTAAAGTGTTAAGTAAGATGAACAGTATGTTACTATCCGTAAATTCAAGTGAAGAACTTTTTAATAAAACATGTGAAATAATCGTTAAGCATAAAGACTTCAGGCTTATATGGATTGGCTTGATCAACCCTGAATCATCCACAGTAAATCCGGTTGCATACGCTGGTGAACACTTGGATTATGTTCAAAATATAGTTGTCTACTATGATGAACGGTCGGAAGGGCTTGGACCTACGGGTACTTCTATAAGGGAAGAGAAAACTGTAATATGCAATGATTTTTTTGCTAGCAAGTTAACGTTACCTTGGCAAACTGAGGCCAAGTTATCAAATATAAAGGCATCTGCCGTCGTGCCGTTTAGGATTTATGGAAAGATGTATGGTGCGTTAACAATATACTCTGCGAAAACTAATTTCTTCCAAGAAAAAGAAATTCAATTAATGGAGGAAATGGCGGCAGGCATTTCTTATGGACTTGAGCATCTTGACAAGGAAATGAAACGAAAACAAGCAGAAATAATGGTAAAGCAAAGAACCACACAACTAGAAAAGATTAATGCAATGCTTGAGGAAGAAGTTACCAGACGCCAAATGACTGAAGGTGAACTTAATAAATTAAATAGAGAATTAGAAAACAAAGTTATATGGCGTACGAACCAGTTACAGGGCATGAATGCTGAATTAGAAGAAATGAATGCTAACTTGGAAGAAACCAATGCAACGCTTGAGGAAGAAATTTCAGAACATCAAGCAACGGCGCTAGAATTACAAGAAACAAAAAGAGCTGCCGAAGCAGCTAACAAAGCCAAAAGTCAATTTCTTGCAAATATGAGCCATGAAATCAGAACGCCGATGAACGGCATTTTTGGGTTTCTGGAATTATTAAATCATTCCCAGCTATCACAGGAACAACGAGAATACATTCGTGAGGCAAAATCTTCTTCAGAAACATTGCTATACCTCATTAATGATATTTTGGATTTATCCAAAATAGAGTCTGGGAAACTCGCTTTGGAAATATTGAACTTTAAGCTTAGAACTGCTATAGAGGATGCCACGTCATTATTTGTGCCAACTGCTTATAAAAAGGGTATTGAGCTGAATACATTGATCAAAGCTAACGTACCGGATGAAGTGAGAGGGGATCCTTCAAGACTCAGACAAATATTAAATAATCTTATTTCTAATGCTCTGAAGTTTACTGAACATGGGGAAGTATCGATTATTGCCGAAACAATTGAAGAAACTAATGGTTTTGCATTGATTAAGTTTGAAGTTAAGGATACTGGAATTGGGATCAATGAAGAGGACGCCGAAAGGCTTTTCAAGCCCTTCGCACAGGCTGATGCATCAACAACGAGGAAATTTGGAGGAACAGGGCTGGGCCTTGCAATCACAAAAGAACTTGTAACGATGATGGAGGGGAATGTCGGCATTACAAGCATATCGGGTAAGGGCTCTACATTTTACTTTACAGCACGATTTGAAATTGTTAATAAAAAAACTATTTGCTGTGAGTATGCTAGCCGAGAGAACATTAATGTTCTAATTGTGGACGATAATGATAACAATCGCAAAATAGTGAGATCATATCTTGAAGATGCAGGATGCAAGGTAATGGAGTCGCAATCTGGGGATCAAGCTATAGCTACTATACTGAATAATACCTATACGGAAAACAAGATACAGCTTGTACTGGCAGATTATCATATGCTAGGAATGGATGGGTATGAGTTGGTGACAACTTTAAACACGATTCCCTCTACAAAGGATTTGAAGTTGATATTATTAACCTCCGCTGCACAGGAGGGCGATGCTAGAAAAGCGAGAGAACAAGGTTTTTCAGGGTATCTGACGAAACCGATCAGACGAGGTGAGTTACTGAATTGTATGGCGATTGTTTTAGGCTTGAAACCAGACACAGAGGAAAGCCAGCAAGTTATCACAAAATATACTCACCGCGAAAATCAGAGTATCTTGAAACCAAAAATACTCCTGGTTGAAGATAACGAAGTGAATCGCAAAGTCATCGTAGCAATGCTTCAACTCCGCGATATGACCTGTGTACTTGCAATAGACGGAAACGAAGCTTATCAGGCGGTAATAAATAAGCACTATGATTTAGTTTTCATGGATTGTCAAATGCCTGTGATGGATGGGTTTGAAGCCACTAAAAAAATCAGAAAAGCTGAGGGTAGCAATAAACATACTAAAATTATTGCTATGACAGCAAACGCCATGACGGGTGATCGAGAAAAATGTCTTAAAGTTGGTATGGATGATTACATTAGCAAACCTATCGACTTTGTAATAATGTTCAAAATGATCGATGAAACCATGGTGTATGAAGTAATTTAAAGATATTACAATTATATTCACAAATACCTGGAGAGTTTTGTATTCAAACAGGGATTGAAATAGAAGCTTCAATATAATATTCGAAATATACGTCAAATACTTCCCTAAAATGAAGAAAAATATTTAAGGAGTCTTTGTGAACAATAATTTTAAGAGACTTAGTAATATTTCACATCAATTTAAAGGATCATCCAGTAGTCTAAAGATCAAAGAAATCTTTGAATTGGCAAGGACGTTTGAAACATATGCACTGGCAAAAGATATAAACGATTACGAACTAACATTTTTAGAAATGAAAAAATTAACTAGTGCCATATAGGCGTGTTTTATGTACGGTCGCACAGTCACGCAACCTTACGCAAAAGGATCTATCTGGGCGTGGATTGACTATATAACCAAGCCGTTTGATCGTACAGAACTTATCTTGCGCATTATTAAGCTGAGTTAAAGAAAACAGCAACAAGAAAACTGGCCAAGATACAAACTGGGAGCAAAGCTTTGCTGTTGGCGCATCTTTTATAATTTGAATATTGTGAAATAATATCTGGTTAATGAAAGCGGAATGTCATAATAATGACATTCTTTTTTGTTATCATCTTAATTAGCGGTAAAGGTATACTAATTAATTTAAATAACGCTATTTAGCCTTTAATTTCCCCTATTATACAAGGAGGAGATCAGAATGGCCTATAAATCACTCGAACTGTCATACCCCTATGATGGATTAGAACATTATTGTGATGTGGGTTCTGTGAAACTCCACCACGATGTCAATCATAAAGCCTTCATGAACGTGCTAAACTACAAAGAAGAAAAATCACCAAAAGTTAAAGATATGAGAAATTATTGCGTAATTAAACATTGTGAACGAGAAATAGCTTTGTATAGATCAGGATACCTACTGCACAGTAATAAGTCGTGGCAAACCTTAACCATGGCCTAGGCTACATAACAAGGGTTGCACTGTTTTGGCTAAGAACAAAATGATATTTTCTATAGTGGTTAATGAGGATAAAGTGAGTTTGAACTAATGATTAAAGAACTAGCAAATAAACAAGTCACATTATGCGCTTTTGCTAATGCTTTGCGTAATTCAGAGATTAAGAAAGATGAATTGCGTGAGTTTGTGACAATCGTGTCATCTGGTTAGTAAAATAGTTAGAAAACAAGCATATGGGTGGGCATTCATTCGCATCTAAGTCAGGAATAACCCAATTAGATCAGCAAAGTGCAGTAAATCTAAGTGAATAGGTGACTAAATTATTATGTTTGAGAAAATAAGAACTTCTATAATATATAAATATATACGACAATTGATAGTTAGATATAAAGAGGCTGATTTGCCCGCAATGAGTGCACAAATATCATACTACTTGATATTAGCTTTTTCCCCTTTTTTACTTTTCTTAATTAACCTGTTAAGCTTCACTCATCTTTCGAGTGAATTATTAATTTCTAACTTTAATACCCTTCTTCCTTATGATGTAGCTTTATTAGTAAAAAATTTGTTGGTACAGACTGTTCAAGCTAAAAGTAAAACTCTTTTGCTTGTTGGCATGATAGGAAGTCTTTGGGCTGCTTCTAGTGGAATATCTGCTATTATACGGGGTCTTAATAACTCGTATTCTGTGGAGGAGGACCGTAAGTTTATTAGACTTAATTTTATAGCCCTTATCAGTACCATTAGTATAAGCGTTATGATAATATTTGCACTTACTATGCTAGTATTTGGGAGAATTATTGGGTCTTATGTATTCGGATTAATAGGAGCTCAATCTTTATTTGGTATTATTTGGTTATTTCTAAGATATGGTATTACTATTGCTTTAATGTTAATTACCTTTTATTTATTATATAGGTACGTACCCAATAAAAAATTAAAGTTTAATAATATTATTGTAGGTGTTATTTTCACAACGGTTGGTTGGGTTGCTACTTCCCTGTTATTTTCCTTTTATGTAAATAATTTTGCAAATTATGAAAGAGTTTATGGAAGTTTAGGTGGGGTTATTGCTCTAATAAGCTGGCTATACATTAGCACTCTAATAATACTCCTTGGAGGAGAGTTGATTGCAATTAGCAGCAATTTTGAAAACAAAGAAAAACTTTTAATTAAATCCTATGTATCCGGCGAATCAAACATAAGTCATAATGATTGGTGATATTAAAGATGAAAGATAATGCTTATTGAAGTCTTGCTGAGCTTTTCGAGTTGAAAGCTTGTGAATAGAATGGCTCCTTAATACAAGGGAAATGTCATAAGAATGGCATTTTATTATGTTACCATTCCAAGTAGAAAGAACATACTGTACCACACTTTCTTCTAGCAAGTAGAGAGTGATCCCGAAAAGCGGAACGAATCAAACCAAGGTGAGAAAATGTGGGATCCCAATTTGCGGAGTACTTACGATGTTAGTGGTTACAACATTTAAGCCACGGACGGCGAGATTGGTCACGTCGAGGATTTTGTCATCGATGACGAGACGTGGGCGATTCGTTATCTAATCATCGAGACACGGAACTGGTGTCCGGGGAAACCACGGTTCGCGTCATTTTCGCCGACGATGAAGGCATATATATTTGCAAGTGCTGGCGAAGCTTGAAGCTCCGTCCCCTATCTATCTCACTGTGCATACCCTTCAAGGAGCGAGCCAGACCTTCTCTAGCTTACATGGGTGGACAATCAAAGTTATTAGGGACAGACAAATCTTTCAATTTGACCTGCCAAACAAGATAGTTTAATGGAGGAACTTTTTTTTATGAGCTTATTAGTCAAGAACACATCTGAGTATAAGGAAATCTCTATAGAAGAGACGCTTAAACTCTTGGGGACAAATAAAGACGGTCTTTCTGATTCTGAAGTAAAGGATCGCCTTGAGACATTTGGCTATAACGAAATAGTAGAAGACAAACGTAATCCCTTTTTTGAATTCCTTCTGCGCTACTGGGCTCCTATGCCATGGCTGCTTGAGCTTGCTATGGGGCTTTCCTTCGCCTTAAGTCATTACCTCGAAGGAATAATAATCTTTGCACTGCTAACCATAAACGCTGTCATAGGACAAATACACTCAAGCGGTTCACAAAAAGTAATTGATCTGTTAAAGAAAAAATTAGCAATTCAGGCCAAGGTTTTACGGAATAAAAAATGGTCTAAGGAAGATGCAAAAGGAATTGTGGACGGAGACATTATCTCAGTAAAACTTGGCGATATAGTTCCGGCAGATGCCAAGATTATATCCGGCGATCTTTCGGTTGATCAATCAGCTCTGACCGGAGAATCCCTTCCTGTAGAGATACATCAGTCGGACATTATCTACTCGGGTTCCATAGTAAGGCGCGGAGAAGTTACGGGTATAGTGGTTAACACTGGCGCAAATACCTATTTTGGTAAAACAGCCGAGTTGGTAAAAATCGCTAAACCGAGGTCGCATCAACAAGAAGTGATGATGGCTATAGTAAAATATATGATGTATCTCGGTATTGCCGCATCAATTTTAATATCAATATCTGCTTTGCTGATGCATTTGAGCATTTTACTAATATTGACCTTCGTAGTTATTTTTCTTTTGGGGGCGATTCCTGTTGCTCTTCCAGCTGTTCTTACCATTATACAATCTGTCGGAGCAACGGAGCTTGCAAAAAAAGGAGCATTGGTAACTAGGCTTGATTCAGTAGAAGATGCCGCCTCAATAGATATTATTTGCTTCGACAAGACAGGTACTATAACGCAGAACAAGTTATCGGTTGTAGATAGTATTCCGCTTTCCGAAAACAAGAAAGAAGATGTCCTGAGAATAGCCGCGCTAACATCCCAATCAAAAGGAATGGATCTAATTGATCTTGCAGTTATTGGGTACGCTGAAAAAACGGGAGTAAGTTTTAATGAATACAAACAGGTATCCTATACTCCATTTGATCCATCTACAAAGAGAACAGAGGCAATTATTGAAGCCGGTGGAAATCATTTCAGAGCTGTTAAGGGCGCAGCACAGGTGATTATGTCGCTTTGCCGCGATGTTAGTAGAGAGACGATAGATGAAGTCAATAAGATCACAGATGGATTTTCCAAGAAAGGTTACAGAACGATAGCTGTTGCCATATCAGAAGGAAATGATTTAAATAACCTTAAACTTGCAGGATTGTTGTCTCTGGCTGATCCGCCAAGACCGGATTCAAAAAGTATGATAGATCAATTGAGGAAGCTGGGCATTAAGCCAATGATGCTTACCGGAGATAGTATTGACATCGCAAAAGATATTTCTAATCATATTGGCATCGGTAATAACATTATTCGCATGGAGGATATTAAAGATTTAAGCTCAGATAAACAGTTAAAGATTGTTAGTGAATGCGATGGGTTTGCAGAAATATATCCTGAGGATAAATATAAGCTTGTAAAGCTATTGCAATCTGGAGGACATATTGTAGGAATGACCGGAGACGGAGTTAATGATGCACCTGCTCTGAAACAAGCGGAGATGGGCATAGCTGTGAGTAATGCAACTGATGTGGCCAAGGTCGCTGCGAGTGTAGTTTTAACCGAAACGGGTTTAGGTGTAATAATCGAGGCAATAACAATAAGCAGACAGACATATCAACGAATGCTAACCTGGGTTATCAATAAAGTTGCTAAGGTTATAGAATTTGTCGTTTTGCTCACCATAGGTTTCTTCTGGTTTCATAATATGTTACTTTCTCTTCTTGGCGTATCATTATTAGTTTTGGCAAATGATTTCGTAACCATGTCTCTGGCAACCGACAATGTTAAGCAAACAAGTAATCCGAATAAGTGGAACGTGAAGAATAATATTTTAGCATCTCTTATTCCGGCGCTATCCTATGTTCTGGAAGACGCTCTTGTAATCCTGACAGGTGAAAATTATTTTCATTTACAATGGAATGCACTAACCACACTCGTAATGCTGAGTCTAATATTCAACAGTCAATTGAGGGTGTTAATCGTTAGGGAAAGAAGACATTTCTGGTCATCGCTTCCGGGTAAAGGATTGCTAATATCAAGCACTGCGGCGATAATCGGGTTTGCGCTCGTAGGTTTATTCGGAATCCTTGTTCCTCCGCTAAACCTATTAATAGTCCTCACTGTTTTTGGATTATCGGCGCTCTTTACACTTGGTATTGATTTTCCCAAATACTATCTGTTCGAAAAATTCGGATTATAAGTGGGTATCTTCTTAGCCGACCCGACAATTGGAAGATCATTCTTGCGTTCAGGCCGTTTAATGTTAAATGCGCTGATCCATGGTGAAGAAATACTTAAGAAACGGTACCTGCTCCACGAGGCTGCGAAGGCTCGTCATCCGGAACGTTGGACAGGTCAAACAAGGGACTGGTCCCTAATCAATGAAGTATGGCTTAATCCTGAGAAATCTCAGGTTGAAGATAAAACAGAGTCGAAAACAACTGCGTCATAGGCTTTTGAGCGAAGTAATGATTTAGTTGTCCGTGTCCCACGAGGGATACCGAAGCTGTTAGGGTGAGGATATGCTCGCTGGGATCACAGGGACAACAGCGCATGTGGAGAAGCTGAAGGACCGAAGGGACTTTTTGATCCGCAGATCACAAAAGTTACTTCTGGCAAGCGCCGAGCGTTTCGTCACCTTCAAGCAGCGTCGTGATTAACACATTCAGTGATAAAGTAATTTTGGTCAAATGCGACAACTATCTTGACAACTACCATTCTTGGAGAATAGTCCTAAAAGTGGCTGTATAAATTGAAATAAACTTGAATTGAGAGAATGGTCAGCATTAATTTTTTGCCCTATCTTGGGCAGAGACTAAAATTGTTCAGCCATTTTTCATGCTTGTTTCAGTTTGAATTGTGTTATAATGGAAATAATCAGTGACTTGCACCATCGCCATGTGATTTAAAAAGTAAAAAGGATGGTGAAAATTATGAATCAGATAGCAATCAACATGTATCTGCCTGAGGATGTGTTATTGGAGATAAACGCACTGCATATAGAGGGCAAAACTCTTGAGGATAAACTAAAACTCAACCTTTCCATAGGTCTCTTCGTATCCAAAGATATAAGTCTTGGAAAGGCAGCCCAACTTGCTGGCAAGTCTTTATCAGAATTTATCAATATCCTTAACCATTTGAATATTCCTGCTGTTGAATATACAGAGGATATGTATGAAGATGACCTGAAATTTATGTCCAACCACGAAAGCGAGAGGCCCGGTGTATGAATATCGTATCAAATTCCAGCCCACTGATATTTCTGAGTAAGATAGGCAAGCTGGATGTACTAACCCAGATATTCAACAAGATATACATTCCTTATGCTGTATAAGAGGAAACTGTGCTGTCACACAAAACTGATGATGCCGCTTCTCAGATTGCCCATTTTGTTACATCAAATACTGAGTAATATATTATCAAGCGTCCTTAGGGGCGTTTTTCTTATATGTAGACTAGGAGTTTGTTACACCCTACTGGTCTAAAGTTACCATTTCCGCCTGCGATCCGTATTGCAAATATTGGTTGGATAAATAAATAGCTAATTGGTTGTTGTGTTGGCATAATATTGGGGAGATAATGTAATTGGATTAATCCAATGAGGTGATTTGGTATGAGGATAGTCATAGATAAAGAAAATAAAACACCTGTTTATGTTCAGATTGTTGAGCAGATACAACGCAAGATCTTAGCGGGTGAGCTTTTACCTGGCTTTCGACTACCACCAGAAAGGAAGCTAGCCGAAAGTCTGGGTGTCAATAGAACGACTGTTTTAAATGCCTATCGCGAACTAAAGGCAGAAGGGCTGATAGGCTCGCATGTGGGGAATGGAACTATTGTTCTTTCATATCTGAAGGATGAACCGTATTCAATCAAAAACAACTCGGAGGAACCTGCCTGGAATCAAATTTTTAGTCAGCGTTCCAGTGATTATGACTCCCATATTTTGAAAGAGTTGCTAACCTTGGCAAGTAGGCAAGATGTGATTTCTTTCGCTACTGGAATGGCTTCTCCAGAAAATGGCCCACTAGAAGCGTTGAGAGGAATCGAGAATGAATTGGTTGAAAAAGGGAATTACAAGGCTTTGCTACATTCGCCGACAGAAGGCTTTGCTTCGCTCCGAGAGGCTGTTGCCAGTTTGATGTATAAAAGAGGCGTGTATTGCCAATCTGATGAGATAATGTTGCTTTCAGGTTCACAGCAGGGGATAGATTTGGCGGCACGGATAATACTTGATCCTGGAGATATAGTTGTTGTTGAAGAACCTTCATTTTTTCCGGCGCTGCAGGCTTTTAAATTGGCTGGAGCAAGGGTAATGGGAATTTCGATGGATGAAAAGGGCATGAAGATTGATTTGCTTGAACAGTTATTACAAAGGTATAGGCCAAAGTTGATTTATACTATACCAACCTTCCATAATCCTACAGGTACTGAAATGGAACTAGAAAGAAGAACGCGGCTCATAGAACTTGCTTATAAATACAAGGTTCTTATTATTGAAGATGATGCTTATGGAGACCTACGTTATGAAGGCCATCCACTCCCCTTGCTGAAGTCATTGGATAATGACGGTTATGTTATTTATTTAAGTACTTTTTCGAAAAATGTTTACGCAGGTTTGAGGTTGGGATGGTTGGTGGCTCATAAGAAGGTTGTGAAGAAATTTGCAGCAGCGAAACAGGTCATGGATTTGCATTCGAGTAGTCTTTCTCAATGGATTATTGAACGATTTATAACAAGTGGAGGACTTGACTTACATATTCCTAGGCTTTGCAAGGATTATAGATTAAAAAGGGATGCTATGTACGATGCGCTATCAAAAAACGCTCCAGCAGATTTGATATGGAACAGACCCAGGGGAGGTTATTACATATGGTGTAAGCTTCCGAGTGGAGTTTCTGCGTCAAAGCTAATTCCAAAGGCAGCAGAACGTAAAGTGGTTTTTGTTCCGGGGACTCCTTTTTATATAACTGGTCAAGGCGATGATTATATACGTTTGAACTTCACGTTTGCAGCGATTAAGGATATTACTGAAGGTGTGCAAAGGTTGTGTGAAGCGATGAAAGAGTTAATGAATGATCATGAAAGCCATGATGTTTATCTAACTCTGGAAATCAACCCTATTGTTTGAGAAATATCTATTTTTCAGAAATAAGGGCTAAAAAAGGAGGGCTTGAGATGGAATTTAAGTTTGCCAAAAGGATGAATTATTTGAAGGCTTCTGATATTAGGGAGATTTTAAAGGTTTCCGAAAGACCAGAGATGATATCATTTGCCGGTGGTTTACCAGCACCTGAGCTTTTCCCAGTTGAGGAGATTAAAGAGGTTAGCAGGATCGTGCTTGAGGAGGAAGGTGCAAAAGCCTTACAATATGCGACCACTGAAGGTTATGCCCCTCTCCGGCGATGGATTTCTAATAGAATGAATACGCGTTTGGGGACCAATTTTAATTATGAAGACCTACTTATAACCCACGGATCGCAACAAGCCCTTGACCTTTCAGGTAAGGTTTTTCTGGATGAGGAAGATGTCGTCTTGTGTGAGAGCCCGACCTATCTGGCTGCTATAAGCGCATTAAGGGCATATGGTTGCGAGTTTGTAGAGGTGCCGACGGACAATGACGGAATGATAATGGAAGAACTGGAGAGGATTCTTGAAAATACCTCAAAGGTGAAAATTATTTACATGATTCCTGACTTTCAGAACCCGACGGGAAGGTCATGGAGTCTTGAAAGAAGAGAACAACTTGTAAAAGCGGCAAATAAGCACCAGGTTATGATTATCGAAGACAATCCTTATGGAGAGCTTAGGTTTGAAGGTAGAGATCTGCCATCGGTTAAGTCATTTGACCAAATAGGCTGTGTACTTTGTCTGGGGACATTTTCCAAAACATTTTGCCCAGGCTACAGAATTGGGTGGATTGCTGGAGACAAAAGGATCATTGATAAATATGTATTAGTAAAGCAAGGGACGGACTTGCAGTGCAATACACTTGCCCAAATGGAAATAGCTAAGTACCTTGAATTGTACGATATTGATGAGCATATTGCCAAGATACGTGAGGTTTATAGGCGCCGTAGGGATTTAACCGTTCAGACAATGGGAGAGGAATTTCCAGAAGGAGTCACCTTTACAAGACCCCAAGGCGGGTTGTTCGCATGGGTAGAGCTACCAGTGGGGGTTAATGCCAGGGAGGTGTTAGTAGAAAGTCTCAAAATGAATGTAGCTTTTGTGCCAGGTGGTTCATTCTTTCCTAACGGCGGCAAGGAAAACAACTTCAGAATTAACTTCTCGAACATGTCGGAAGAGAGAATTATAAAAGGGATTAGATTACTGGGAGGAATTTTACGACAATTCGTGTGATAGATTTTGAAGAAAGATCTAGGACGTATACAAGGCAATGGTGTCTTCCGCACAAGAGCAAATGGAATCAGTTTAAAGCTGAATTTTATCATCTTTATATAATGGGGAGACATGGGTAGTATCTCAATGGAGTTGAAAAGATATAATGAACTACTTGAAACAAAAATTTGATTATAAAACCATGACTTTGGCTTTTAAAACCACCACACCTGTGTTATTTGGGTATTTGGCTATCGGTATTGCCTTTGGTCTTTTATTGAAAAATGCGGGCTATTCATGGGTAGTAGGTATGGTTATGAGTATATTTATTTATGCTGGTGCCGCCCAGTATATTGCTGTTAATTTTTTTGCCAATAATGCCAGTTTTACTGAAGTGGCGACAATAACTTTTCTAGTTAATTTTCGACATATGTTATATGGAATTTCACTTTTTGATAAATTTGATTTGACAGGCTGGTTAAAGCCTTACATGATTTTTTCTCTTACCGACGAAACTTATGCACTGCTTACAAGCATAAAGGACCCAGTCGGAATAAACAAATCTAGGTTCTATTTTTATATTGCAATATTCAATCATTCTTATTGGGTCTTAGGAAGCTTAATTGGTGTAATTGCAGGCAATTTAATTACAATAAACACCAAAGGTTTAGATTTTGCACTGACTGCTTTATTTATTGTTTTACTTATTGACCAGTTAAATAGTTACAAAACTCGAATACCATTTCTGATTGGCGGGTTTTGTGGAGTAGTATCAATTATCACCATTGGAAGAGCAAACATGCTGATTGTGTCCGTAATTTCCTCGATTATAATCATGTTAATGCTTAAAAAAAGGATTGTGAATAATGAATCAAACTAATGTATTTATCTCCATTGCAATTATGGCATCGATTACATTTTTGACAAGAGTATTTCCCTTTCTGTTTTTTCGAAAGGGAGAAATGCCGAAGATTGTCCTATTTATAGGTAAGTTTATTCCTCCTACTTTAATAACCATCTTAGTTATATACTGCCTGAAAGACGTTAATTTTGGGAATATTTCTAATATCTGCAATACATTGATTGCAGTTGTCATGGTAGTTATTTTTCATCTGCGGCTTCGCAACCCTCTTGTAAGTATTTTTGGTGCAACACTTATATACATGGTTTTAATACAGTCAGACGTAATAAGTAAGCTCATCTCGTGATAGGCTCCCTTCCGGCGGCATTGAATAGGGTGTTTATGGATTGGGTGTCATCCCCTCGCCCATTCCCAGATAAGGGGAAGGGTGCCCCGGCTTCGTAAAGAAGCACTGAGGAAGTTAAGGGATGTTCTGGGTGGCAGTGGATAAATAGCAAGGCCAGACTTGATGTCGTTTTGCAAATCACTCAATATTTCGAAGAGTGGTTAGAGACCGTTTTAAAAAGGAACCACTCGACATGGTGGACTTGGAGGAGAAAGAATGCTCACATTTTATTGTTTTCCCCAGTGAACGACTTGTCGTAAAGCAGAAGCGGGTCTTCTGCAAGAAAATGTTAAGTTTGAGTACCGGAACATTGTAAAGAGCCCTCTCTCAGTCGATGAATTACTTGAGTTAGCAAAATTTGGAGGAATTGCCGTTCAAGGTCTGCTTAACAAGAAGAGCAAAACTTATAAGGATCTTGGGAAGGAACTTGAGGAGTCAAACGAATTGGCTGTTGCCAGTTTTCTTGCGACTAATCCAAAAGCAATGATCAGACCCTTGTTTGTAAGGAACAACGAGCTGATTATTGGGTTCAAAGCAGAAACGAAGATTAACCAAGGAAAATAGAAAATAATAATTTCAGAAACCACTAGCTTTTGAGTTACAAAATTACTATAATAATTATAATAAGTAAAAGATAATTATAGTTATAATTATTATAGTAATTATACTAGATTTATACGCAGTAAGTAACGGGCAATGTAGGTAAATAGAATTCCACAGTCAATACCATGCGTGGGCAAATAATGATTATAAAGTCTGTGATGTACAAATCTCTACAATCGCTTAAAGTATTAATGGGCCTTCTTCTCTGGTGACTGATCTTTTACGATAGCGTAGCCGAAAGCCCCAGACTTCAGTCAAGGGGATGAAGGCGGCCCCCGTCGTTTTTAATAAGTTTAAGGAAACAGTATACCTCTATTTAGTCATATGATATAATTAGATAGAGGTGATACATCTAATGGATAATAAGTATATACATA
>JARLHD010000368.1 GCA_031292435.1 Ignavibacteriaceae bacterium | reverse complement strand
ATTATACTGACATTTAAAATTGATCCTTTGTCGCGGCTGAATAATGACATTGACCCAATTACTACTCCTAATGGATATAAATTTTCTACAGTAAAACATTTCCTTCCTGAATTAATATCCGCGTTAATGGACCAGCGGAGTATGGCAAAGAAATATAATGACAAATATTTATCTTATGCGATCAAAATATTAATGAACAGTTTTTATGGAGTGATGGGATCTTACGGGTGCAGGTTTTATCATCCGGATTTACCGAACGCAATTACAGGTACGGGGCAACGGTTACTATTGGGAAGCAAGGAATATTTAGAGCAGAAAGGATACAAGGTACTTTATGGGGATACAGATTCATTGTTTGTTAAAATAAGGGATTCAGAGGCTGAAGCAGCTGATTATTTTGGAAATGAGATTGCTATAGATCTAAATAAATACTGGAAAGAAAGATTAAAGGAAGAGTTTAATGTTGAGTCATATCTTGAATTAGAATATGAAAAATTTTATAAGAAATTTGTTTTGACACAATCGAGGGGAAGTGAATCAGGAGCCAAGAAGAGGTATGCTGGTTTATTAGTGAATAAAGAAATTAATAAAATAGAATTTGTGGGGATGGAATCAGTGAGATCCGACTGGACAAAGTTAGCTAAAGATTTTCAAGCTGAGTTATATGACAGGATTTTAAACAATAAAGAAATTGATAATTGGATGAATGAATTAGTTGGTTCTTTAAAGAAAGGACAATTTGATAACAAACTTATTTATCGTAAAAGATTAAGAAAAGATATAGATGAGTACATCAAAAATATTCCTCCTCAGGTTAGAGCGGCAAGGATGTTGGATGATAAGAGCAATTCTGTAAAATATGTTATTACAAAAAAGGGACCTATACCGATCGGGCTAAATCCAACGGACATTGATTATGATCATTATATTGATAAACAATTAAAGCCAATAGCCGATTCAATACTTTCATTGTTGGGTACTTCATTTAGTGCAATTGTATCAACGCAACAATTGAATATGTTTTAATCATTTTAATGACTTAGTTTTGTGTCTACTATATGGGGTAAGACCACAATTCAGAAGCGATTGTTACTCAATCCTTACCTGGTTCAGTATATTTTGTTACCCGGTTCAGTATAAATTGTTAGTCAGTCCAGTAATCTGCAAGTCTACTGGCTCTCTTCTGGGTTAGGCAAACTTTGGGGGAATGAAATTGTTCCATATGATTATTCCTTATAAAAAACAATTAAAGATGACCAAGTGTGGAAGTAAAGAACTTCCCTCTACTATTTAGCTGAAGAAATGTCATTTTTTGCCGCGGGTTACTAATAATGGCAAAAAACTACTTCTACGGATGTTGTCATTTTGAACTTTTCAGGATTTTTAACGAGAAATGGCAAAAAAGAGGAAAATGTTAGCTAAATAGTAGAGGCGGGACATTCGTTTAGGATATTGTTAGAGAACTGTATTATTCTAGTAGATAAAGAGAATTAGATTTTAAATATTAGTCAAAGGTAGTATATTTTTATCCGGATATTTGACTTAATTGTAATTATATTATAAAGTTATATTGCATAAACAAAAGAGTGGTAATAAATGAAAGTAAAAGCTCTTAGCAAGAAAAATCCTAAATCATTTATTCTTGACACAAATGTAATTTTGCATGATGCTTCATGCATTAATCAATTTCAGGAACATGATGTAATAATTCCTTTGACGGTAATTGAAGAGCTGGATCATTTTAAAAGGGGAAACCAGGTAATTAACCTGAATGCAAGGGAGTTTGCAAGAACGCTTGATTCAATGACAGGCGAGGCACTTTTTAACGGTGGTGTTTCAATGGGGAAAAACAGGGGGAAGGTCCGAATAGCAATAACAAAGGGGATTAGTTCAGAAATCAGGGATGTTTTTAAGGAGGACACTCCAGATCACCGGATATTAACTGCCGCGTTTGAATGGAGCAAAAAGTACAAGAATACTGTGGTCATTCTTGTTTCAAAAGATGTTAATTTAAGGATGAAGGCAAAGGCAATTGGAATACTTGCCGAGGATTATACAACAGACAGAATAAGAAACGTTGAGGAATTATACAGCGGAAAAGAAATTATTGAGGGATTTGATGACAATATTATTGTCAAATTATTTCAGCCTCCTTACGAAATTCCTGTTAAGCAGATAGCTAAAAAACTTCCGGGGGATTTGATATCAAATAAATATTATATTTTTAGAAATGAGAACCGATCAGTACTTGCTTGTGTTGACCAGAATAAAGAGTTGATTAAGAAGATTGATAAAAATGTTATTTACGGAATTAAGCCGAGAAATGCGGAGCAAACTTTTGCAGTAGATGCACTGACAAATCCAAATATACCACTTGTTACGTTAACAGGTAAAGCCGGAACAGGTAAAACTCTTTTAGCTCTGGCAAGCGCTTTGAATGTAAGGAAGAATTACCGTCAACTGTATATTGCACGACCAATAGTTCCGTTAAGCAATAAAGACATCGGGTTTTTGCCTGGAGATGTTCAGAGTAAAATTGAACCTTATATGCAGCCCCTATGGGATAACCTGAGAGTGATCCAGGATCAGTTTTCTGAAAATGACAAGCAATCTCAACAGATCACTGCAATGATAAAAGAGGAGAAGATAGTAATTGAACCGTTATCCTTTATAAGGGGAAGGAGTCTGCAGAGAATTTTCTTTATTGTGGATGAGGCGCAGAATTTAACGCCGCATGAGATCAAGACAATAATTACACGTGCGGGTTCAGGAGCGAAGGTGGTGTTTACAGGAGATATTTACCAGATAGATCATCCATATCTTGATTCGCAATCGAACGGAATGTCATACTTAATTGATCATTTTATGGGGCAAAAGTTGTATGCTCATATTAATCTGGAAAAGGGGGAAAGATCAGAGCTAGCGGAATTGGCGAGCAATCTACTTTGATAGTTTCTTTGATGAATTTTTTAATTAGCCATAGATATTTAGAGAATTTCGATTGCAGTTCTTTTGCTTTTTCTGCACTCTTTGGTAAATTAAATATTCATTTTTGAGCAATTATGATGAAAAAACACCTTATTATTTTAATACTGTTAATAATATCTTTTGATGGAGTTTCACAAACGCAGCAATTTTTTGATGCTCCATTTGGAGGAGGAGGCGGTTTTACACCAGGGTGGTCATTTTCGAATGTGAATCCACTGAATAATAAACTGAACCTGATTAATATGCCCCAAGTTGCTAAAAAAGGAATATTTACAACTGGTGGTGGTGGATTTATTTATATAGGATTTGTTCCTGGACTTAGGATAGGAGGAATGGGTTATGGAGGATCAACTTCAGATAACTCTACAATAACAGATGTTGGTGGACATATATTATATAACACAGAAACAAAATATGCAATTGGTGGGGGGGGACTAACAATGGAATATACACTACCTTTTATTAAATCTATAGGAGTATCTCCAGGTTTGATTGTTGGTGGAGGAAATATTACTGTAGAATTATATCAAAATGGAGTTAATAATGGGTGGGATGGATTAGGGTTACCATTAGGATTGCATAATACACTTAATAATAATTTTTGGATAATAGCGCCAACTCTAAATGTGGATATTCCATTTTATAGATTTTTATGTTTTAGAATTGGTGCAGGTTATAATTTTACACTTGGGGAGAATTGGACATTGAACAATGGTCAAAGCTTCAGTGGTGTTCCATCTGATTTTAATGGACGGAATTTCTATATGCAAGTCGGAATATTTATAGGATTCTTTTCTTTTTAAATAAGAGACAACTATGAAAAATTTATTAGTTACGGGGGGAGCGGGATTCATTGGGAGTAATTATATTAATCACATTCTTTCAGAAAGAGATGATTATAATATTATTAATCTTGATAATCTTACATATGCCGGAAATTTAGAAAATCTTAAACCCACAGAGGGGAAAAAGAACTATACTTTTATAAAGGGAGACATTACAAACACAGAACTTGTCAGCTATATATTTACCAGGTATAAAATAAAGCATGTCATTAATTTTGCTGCAGAATCACATGTAGACAGAAGTATTTTAGGGTCGGAAATATTTTACAGGACAAATGTAATTGGAACAAATGTTCTATTAGAAATTTCCAGAAAGAATGAGGTTGAGAAATTTGTACAAATTTCTACTGATGAAGTTTATGGAAGTTTAGGAAAGGAAGGATTGTTTACAGAGAAGACACCTATCTCACCTAATAGTCCCTATTCATCAAGCAAGGCCGCTGCAGATATGATGGCGATGGCATTCTATCAAACTTACAAAATGCCAATTGTTGTAACAAGATGTTCCAATAATTACGGACCATTACAGTTCCCGGAAAAACTTATTCCTTTAATGATCATTAATGCAATAGATAATAAAAAACTTCCTGTATATGGTGATGGGATGTATGTCAGAGATTGGATTTATGTAATTGATCATAACAAAGCAATTGACCTGGTTTTTGAAAAAGGGAGAGTTGGAGAAGTATATAATATAGGAGCAAGCAATGAAATGCCAAATATTAAAATCATCAAACTAATTCTTGAATATTTAAATAAACCGGAAGGTCTAATTCAATACGTAAAGGATCGACCGGGACATGACAGAAGGTATGCAATCGATTCATCAAAAATACAAAACGAATTATCCTGGAAGCCTAGCTTTACTTTTGAAACTGCCATAACAGAAACAATCGATTGGTATTTGAAAAACAAAAACTGGTGGGAGAGAATTATTTCGGGGGAATATCAGAATTATTATAAATTACAGTATAAACTCTAAAGAGGAATTAAGGAATTAGAATGAAAAAATATTCAATTCTGTTATCAATTATATTTTGTGCGACTATTTTTGCCCAATCAGACAACAACAAAAACGAAAATTTTCTTAGCGCAGCTAATTTAATTAGTGTAACGATTGGAGGAAAATTTGTAGTAACGGGAACATTTTCTGCATCGGTTTCAGAAAGAGTTGATCAATTTGTAACAAGAATGTTTAACCAAGGGAAAGAAAAACTTCTATCAACAGCTGTCAATGCATCCTATCTGCTACCGCAAATTGAAAAGGATCTAGCGGATTATTCTTTTCGAAATATCAAATTAAAAAGAATTGATGGCAAGGAAATGATATTGGATCTTGAAAAATTTAGGTTAAAAGGAGATTTCAAAAATAATCCATATCTGAAGAATGATGATATCTTAATCTTTCCTTCAGCGGATTTAGAGAGGAATTTTTTCTCTGTATTTGGTGCAGTAAATACCCCGGGTAAATTTCATTTTGTTGATGGAGATGAACTTAAGGATGCAATTGAATTTGCGGGCGGAATTAATAAAGCCTATGATAATGTGACTAAAGCTGATGTTAATAGGTTGAGTTATGATGGACGAGAGGAGAAAATAATAACAGTTGATATAAACAGTGATTTTCCGTTGGAAAGAGGAGACAGGATTTTAATTGTTGCGAATGAAACTATGAAGAAGGATTTTTCGGTTATGATATTTGGGGAAGTAAATTCTCCAGGAATAATACCAATTACAAAAGATAAAACTACTTTATATGAGGTAATAAATAAAGCCGGTGGTTTGACAGCGTCAGCATCTCTAAAATTTGCAAAATTATATACTGGGAATAGCGCTTATTCTATTATGGAGAAACAATATATTTCCAATATTCAAAATTACCCGTTAAGACCTGATTTTGATATGAATAATAATTATGTCAAACTTGAACAACTAAGAATGTCGCGAATGTCGGGTCTTGTTCCTGAGGATTCAAATTATTTTAATGCTGAGAATCAATTAAGAGTTATAATGGAAGGATCTACATTAGATTATACTAAATTAAGCGACCCTAATTCAGAGGTATCTAAATATTTAGTTAAAGATAATGATGTTATTATAATTCCAACCAGAGATAGCTCGTTATATGTTTTTGGGCAGGTCCTTTCTCCAGGACATATACCGTTTGTTCAAGGAAAAGGTTATAAATACTATATAGAAAAAGCAAATGGATTTGGTGAATTTGCGGAAAAGAATGATGTGATGATAATTAAAGGAACCAGTCGAAGCTGGATAGAAGCTGAAGATAATACCCCTCTTGAAGAAGGCGACTATATTTATATACCACGAAAGGCGATGAGATCATTTAATTCATACGTTGGTGAATTTGGAACTTATTTAGGAATCGTAGGAAGTGCAGCAACAATAATACTTCTTTTACTTCAATTCAAAAAATAATAAAGCGGTGTAATTTGTAAGTTGACATAAATTTTCCTATTTTAGCAATCTGATTTTGAAATTATTTGTTCTGATTATATTGTCTTCCGGGGAAATAAATTCCATTTAATACAGTTTAGTTCTTGACAAATAGATAAAATCATATATATTTGAAAGTCTGTTTTCGAAATGGTTTACAAATAGAAAAACAGAAAATATAATTTGAAATTTTGGTATTTGCTCTTGACATTCGGTTCAAGAGAAAGTAAATTTGAAGCCCTTCTAAAAGGAAGGATTCAAACAAAATAAATTTAATTGTTCTTTGATAAAGTGAGTGCATTTAACCAGTCAATTGTTAAATGGTTTCAACAAAAAAGCGTCTAACGCCAAGATTACAAAATAATTAAACTCTACAACGGAGAGTTTGATCCTGGCTCAGGACGAACGCTGGCGGCGTGCTTAACACATGCAAGTCTACGAGAAAGTGGTAGCAATACTATTAGTAAAGTGGCGCACGGGTGAGTAACACGTAAGCAATCTACCCTTAGATCTGGAATAACTCAGCGAAAGCTGAACTAATACCGGATGATGCAGCGGCATCACATGATGATGTTGTTAAAGTCTATATGACGTCTAGGGACGAGCTTGCGTCTGAT
>JARLHD010000367.1 GCA_031292435.1 Ignavibacteriaceae bacterium | reverse complement strand
TGAGTTTGACTTACCTTCAATAAATCAGTATATTTAGTAACTAAATATCGCGGGGTGGAGCAATTGGTAGCTCGTCGGGCTCATAACCCGAAGGTTGTAGGTTCAAGTCCTGCCCCCGCTACTAAGAAAGCCTGAAAATGAAAGTTTTCGGGCTTTTTCCTTTTAAATACGGCATCCAACCCATTTCTTATAATCTACTGAACTGGCTATATTGTAATCAGAATAACTTAAACCCCAAACTGATTCAGATGATGGTCAAGATGTTTGTAAAACATGTTGCTCCATTCAGTTTTACTTAACCTGCCAAATGAATGAGAGTCCTTCCCGTCAAAAAATGCTTCCCCCTGTTTCTGAGTTTTTGATATATACCCGACTAATCTCTTCTTCTCAACATCAAAATTTTTATTTCCTTTCATAATAAATTCAGGAGCTGTCCGGCTGTTTCTTTTAAACGGCTTTTCATTAACAACAATATTTTTCACAATAGCTTTTAATAATAAAACTTTAAAAGCATTTGGTTTCGGATGAATATCCTCGTATACATATTCATAACTCACACAGCAGTGCGCAAGCATTTGATCAACTGACATTTTCCCCCATTGAGGCTTAGAATCTATCGTTAATTTATTTATCCGGTTGATTAATTCTGCTGTTACTTCCTGGTTGAATATATTCTTCATTTGGAATTCCTTCGTATTTTATTCTTTTACTAACTTATTAAAAAGCTAAGCAAATAAACGGAATAATATTATTGTAATCTTCGAATGATTTAATATTCTGTTAAAAAAAGCAAGGATCAATTATTTGGTTTTATGCATTCTGAATTCATGGAGAATAATTCATTACTCATCTGAATATTTATTTAGTAATTAAAAATACATCAAATGAAAAAAAATCTCCATTATTTAATAAAATTGCTTATATTCATTTTTTTAGACCTTTTCCTTTTACAACCATAAAAGACGGAAAATTATTAGGAGATAAATGTATGTGGATAACTATCGGAATTTTAGCATTAGTGTTTCTTGTTATATTCCTCGTTGAATATCGCCAGAGAAAACCTGACCAGTTGATTCTTTTCGAATCTCATGGCAAAATTATTATTAGAACATCTCGCTTCTATCCTTTACACTTTAGTATCGCCTTGCCAAAAACAACATATTCAACTCAAATGAATATTGAAGCCTCTGCTAAAGGAAATCTTGATATTAAAGTCAAACTCGCTGTCACTGTTGCAGCCGCTCTGGATCATATCCCTGAGCTTATAAGAGTTGGCGGATGGAGCAGCACCGCTGTCAACAAGGCTGAAAAGGAACTGGAAACTATTATCCATGGTATTGTTAAAGAATATGCCGAAAGATTTGAAATCGAAGAATTATCTTCTGCAAAGATATATGAGTATCTCATTCAGAAAATTAATATCAGTAGAATATCTCTCGGACTCGATATTATTTCCCTAACCGTTCAATCCTTTGAAGCTATCGATTCTAAAATTGCCGAAGCTATGCGTCAGCAGGAATCAGCCAGGATTTTGGAACAAACTGAAATCCTTAATCAACAGGCAAGAATCCATGCCGCAAAAGCCAAACTGAAAGCCGATGAAGAAATTGCTTTGCTTGAAAATAATCTTGAATTAAAAAAATACGATCTGAAAAAAAACGTCCTTGAAAAGGAATCTTCCCTCGCACAAAAGAGAATCGAAGATGAATTAAGCAGAAAAAGATTGCAGCTTGCTGTGGATAATGAAGAACTACTCATGCTTAAAAATAATCCCGAACTGTTAATGCTTACTCCGCAGGCAGCACGGCTCGCCGAAGCAAGTCAGTCCCTAAAAAATGCAAAGACAATCGTTACTTTGTCACCGAATGATATCTCTAAAGGATCTGAATTGATTACTATGTTTCAACAGTTCCTGCTTTCGGCTGTCAATAATTCTAAAAAGCCTGATGAAAAAAAACAATAAGGAATTTCCCCTGATATCTGTATGATAAAATATAAAGATCCGGTGGAATATTTTAAACTAAGACCGATTAAAGCGGCTAAGGTCTCCGAAGTAAGCGAAGCTACTGCCGCATCGTCTGTTCCGGAAGAGGAAAAAATCAATCTGCATATCGGAAATCCTGTGCAGGATAAAAGGCTCTCCTCCGCCTATTTAAGAATGATCCTGGGAATCGATTTTCAAAAGGAGGAATTCAATGAAGATGATCTTATTGCCATTATTGAACACCTTGAATGGAATACTGATGAGAAAACAAAACTGGAATTCTTTGTTAATCTTATAAATAAAAGTGCTCCATATATGCCCCGCGGCGGGTTTAAGAAGGGTAATCCGAATTATCCTGTTAAATATTTCAATGATTGGCTTAGTAAAAATCAGAAGGAGCCATTATCTTACAACCTGGGGGAAACCTCCGGTAACCGCGAAATAATCTTAGCCTCAGGCGGTATTTATGAAGCTCTAAGAATTTTATTTCACTCTTTATCGGAATATCTTGCAAATCTGCCTGCTAATATTTTGTTATTCTCGGTTGACCTTCCTAAGTATTTAATTCAATTTCCGTCACTTGAATTCAAAGTTCTCTCTGATAATGAAAAAATATTAATAGATAACCTTCAGCAGCATTTATCGGCTTCCCCTGAAGCTCCAACTTTTCTGTTATTGGGAAAAAGTACTAACGAAGAAACCAGGCGAAGCCTCAGACAAATGAGTTTGGATTATCCGTTGTTCTTTATTGAAGTAAATAATGCACCTAACAATCTTTCTCTTGCAAGAGAAGCTAAAATGATGAACCGGGTACTTCGTTTGCTTACCCCTGAAATTTTCTCTCCAAAGTTAAATAATCTATCGATTGTTTTCCTGGCAGGTAATCCCGATTTTATTAAGGTCATCGAAAATATCCATTTCCAGTTAAAAGGCACTCCCTCAGCTTCTGAAGTTGAATTGCTTTCCTTTATTCTTAAAGAAAAATTAGTAAGTAATAATCATCTTCCTTTAAAGAATAGTCTGAAGATTAGCCCTTCAAATGAATCAATCGTCGGCGATAATCCTGGTGGTGTCTACTTCAATAATTTTGAAGATAGGCTGGGTTCAATAATCAATTCAAAAGCACAATTTATAGATGAAATCTCTACTAAAGTTTCACAATTAGAAACTAACCTTGCTAAAAAATCAGAGTTGACTTCTTCCTTATTCTCATTTGATAAGTTTTCAAATACTGCGGTAAACAATCTTCTTGATAATTTTATCGGAAATATAGATTCCACCGGTTGGTTTGAGGATTTAACAAACAGCTTTCTTTATTCATTCCTCAAACACCATCCTGAATACAGAAAAAACAATTGCCTGGTAGTAAGCGGATCGTCACGTTCCGGTCTGGGACTGCTTGGATTTCACTGCGGAATTAAAGAGGTAATAATTCCTGACCTGAGCTGGACTTACGAGCATTGTTTTCCAACAGTTTCGGTTGTCCCCTTGACTGATGAATTTGAACTCGATATAGACGGAATAATTGCTGCAGTCGATTCTAAAATTTCAAACGACCCTCACTGGAATCAATATGGCGCTGTTGCTCTGAATAATCCTCATAATGCTACAGGTCAGGTTTTCAACAGCAATGGATTAAAAAGATTAATTAAATCTCTACTCGAAAGAAATGTTTTTATCATCGATGACCTCTCTTATCAAAACGTTGCCCCGGTCGGCTTATTAAAACAAATAAAGACCATCCGGCAGTTAACTAATGAACTTCTCGAAAATGGTTATATAAGTGAAGATCATTCCAATTACTTGATAACTATACACTCTATGTCAAAGACAGATTCTTTCGCCGGTGCACGTTTGTCGGTAATCGAAATTCGAAATAGTGAATTGTTCAAAAAGTTTAAAGTTGTAACCTCTTATATAAAACCTAATATCGGCGCCATATTTTTAGCCTATCTGTTTTATCGCAATAGTCATGAAACAGCTAATGCTTATTGGCGCCTTCGGAATTCTATTTTTGAAGAAAGAATGAATTCCTTGAAAGAAGCTGTTGCCAATCTTCCTGCCGATAGAAATAGATTTGGTATTAAAATTAAACCCCCGGTCGGAAGCATGTATCCTCAAATGATCATCGATAATTTACCATCTGGATTATCACTCGATTGGCTTGCCTCTGGACTGGCAAGACAGGGGATTGGTCTGATTCCTCTTTCAACTTTTGCTCGCACAGCTAAAGGATTTGAATCAGGTCGCAAAACTTTCCGCCTGACTCTCGGCGGAACTGATAACGCCGATGCCCTCCTTAATAAAACAAGAAGGGTTCTGATCGACCTTAATAGAATGATCGGCGAAGAAGCCGCAAATTATAACCGGAAACAATTTGAGGTAAAACCTCTTGTTATTAAAAATTCATTTCTGAAAAACAATTATTCAGAAACGTGGGTCTCCATTCAAAAAACCATATCTGCAGAATGTAATTCCCAATATGGAAAACAATTCAAACTTCATGTTAGTACAGTCCATGATTCAAAATATGAAAAGAATTTTATCGAAGCCTTTTTACCGGAACGCCTCTCAATTTATAAACAAAGATTTGATGACCGCCTTGCAATTGTAAATGAATCTATCGAAATGGCTTTTGCCGATAAAGGAAAAGCTCTCGTTGAATCTCTGGAGAAAGAATTCTTTAAGGATAATTTGGAAAAAAGAGGCAGGGAGTTTAAACAAAGATTATATGATCGTACTGTCCACCCTACTCAAATGTATTCCCTCAAAGTCGATTTATTATTTGAGCAATTAATTACTTCTGTTATTAAGGATGAAAAGATCGATCCCGCTCTTCTTAAAAAAACATCCGGTGAATTGATTAATGAATTTCTTGGTTTAAATGTCGCCATTGTTTCTAATCAGGAGCCGCAGGAATTAGTCCTCGATCTTAATTCAATTATCGCAGCTGAAAATTATACCAACCTGCATTCGGATAAACCCTTCCAAACATTTCTTTCTTTTTGGGGTGATTGGGACGGAAGCAACCGTCCGTCGGGACAAGGGCACAGTCTGGTTGCCGCCGTTTTAATTGAAAATGTAGCCAGGCAGGGTAAACTTCTTCAGTCTCTTGTTAAAAGTGATAAATCTGTTAAGATCGATTCCGCTCTTCTTAATGAAATAATTAAACTACCTGAAACTAATGAACAGTTTTCGAAACTGTTAAATGAAATTACAAGCCTTACTCATCAGCTCGAAAAAAGATATCGCGGTATCCTTCCTTTTAATTTAAAACCTGGTAAAATTAGACGCCTGGGAATGCAGCTTCGTATTGCCAGAGACCCGCTTACTTCCTTATGGCATCATAACGACCGGCTTGAACGGAAGATGCTTGCCCTTCGTAAACAACGCAAGGATTCTCTCGAATATTATTTTTCCTTGAATAAAAAAATAAGAAAGCTTCTGCATCAGTCCCTTCCGTTGATTCAAAAGAATTTATCTAATCGTGAGCTGGCATTGGAAGCCTGCCTGTATAAGGATTTATTAAAGCGTTTCATTATTACTCCCCGTATCCATCAGAAACTTATTACAGCTCAGGATCAGTTTGCAATCGATACTACTATCTATAATATGATGGAGATAAATGAAGTCTCCGGTAAATATGGCAACCCGGGAATGGTAATGGCTCTTCAGGTTAGTATGTCAACTAAGCCTGAAATGTTCATATCGCTCGATCGTAAAATACATGCACAAAGAGAACAGATCCTGCGCGATAATCCAACTTTGGAAATTCCTTCCATCTGGCTTATACCCTTGTTTGAGGATATTGACTCTGTAAAGAATCTCAAAAATTATCTTAATAAGATTTGGGAATATTCATTACAAAGCCGAAGGCTTAATCAGGATACCCGCGATAGGTTTGCTGAAACAATTACCGAAATATTCGTCGCCGGCTCTGATTTAAGTCAGCAGGTCGGACAGACTCCCGGTATGAATTTGTACAAAGAATCGAAATACCATCTGACAAGCTGGCTCGCTGAAAAAGGTTTGCTTGGAATTGTTAGAATGAAAATGGGAAGCGGAGAACCAATGCAGCGCCAGGGCGGATATTACTCACCGGTTGTCGGTCTCCCAGCTTTTATCAGGTCTGCAGATTCAACAAAACGATTTTCTGAACATTTGAATGAATCAACTAAGAAAAGTACTGACTATGCCGCTACTCCTTTGATCGGTGTGTTTGCCGGGGGCGATCTTCGCACTTTCCAAAGTAACATTTCCGAAAAGCTGCGTCATATCTCCGTCCATGAATTAGCCCAGTTGCTTTATCATGTAAAAGAATCGCAGATGTTCTATGAAAAAGAAATTGTCCGTGCCGGCGAGCCTCTCGTTGAAACCCGCCTTCAATTCAAAACACGGGGTCTTAAAGAACTTGAGCGCCTCACCGTTGGAAGAAAAGAAAATCTCTTTGATGAGTTTTTATCTCTCGTTACGGAAAACTTTAGACAGATTCTCTACGGAAGGGAAGAGGACGTTGTCGGCATTCATATTATTTCTTACTTTATTGCCCGAACTACTCCGCCTTTGAGGGATAGACCTACTGTCCGTCCGGGAAAGGGATCTTCAAACGGTGTTGGTCAAAAAATATTGGAAAGAATTGCAGAGACTATTCCCTTTTCACATTACGGTAGCCTCCTCCGTGCAATTTCTCATAACCAGTCGCAGACCGCCGTCCTTGGCATAAATCAGTTAACCACTGGTTTGTTCCGTGCCCTGGATAGCTTCAATCAAAAATATCTTGACCTCGGCGAATCTATCTCCTTAATAGAAGATAGAATTCTTCCCAATCTTCCTGTATATGAAATATTACATACTCTTCGCATTTATCATGATGTCGGTTTAACTTACCTGAATCGTATGGAAAATGCTTTCCCTGCCGGCAACTCTGCTTTCCTCGCCCTCCGGGAAGATATCGATTCTCTTAATAAATATTTAATATTCTTTCAGAAAGAACTTTTAAGAAGACATGGTTTGAACGCTGCCGATTTCTTTGAAGGAAATAAATTCATCCAGGATTTATTGCCAACCCTTCGCCCCGATCTTGCTATAGTCCTGCAGCTCGACATATTCAACACAGATCCTGCAGTATTTCTTTCTGCTATCAAAGGTAATGTCGATCCAAAATGGTTTGATGAAATTAAAAAATTACTCCTTGTTCCTAAAGAAGTAAAATTCTGGCGTGCTAAAATGTGGACTCTGCTGGAACAGCCCGTTTCACAGCGTGTCGCAAGTTTTGTCGAATTGGCAATAGCCTTATATTCATTGTCTTCAAACGCCCAGACTAAAGAACTTCCCTTCGCCCCAAGGAAATTAAAACTTCCAACCGATCTTTCTAACGTATTAAAAATGTCAGGCGACGATAGTATGAATCAATTCCTTGCAACCGCCTTCGAATATCTCTCCGCAATTTCGGAAGGTATGGTTGAAGTTCCCATAAATATTATCCGCGCAATAAAAGAAGTTGAAAGAATTATCAAAATTGAAGAACAAGCTCTGTCCCCTAAACAGCAGGACCTTCTGAGGTTTTGCCTCCTCCAAATCGCCCGCCTCACCGGCGAAAACGGTTAGAATATCTCTACTTAAAATGTTAAAATTCACTCCCGTATGACATATTGGCAGACTGATAGGGCATTTGTCAGCTCATTTCTTTCCTTATCCTTTTGGTGGTTTTACTATTTTTATACTGCCGTCTTACTACAGTATTATCATATAAAATCATATGATATCATATAAAATCGTATGGTGAATTTTCTGGCTTTTGGTAGGTATTTGTATTGAATTGTATCCGATCAATATAAAATGATTTAATATAAAAGTCAAATTAATATTTGATTTTTAAGATTTATTTTCTTTCGCTTCTTTTTCCGCCATCACTCTGATTCGGTTTTTATAATAATATTTGTTTTTTAAATGGAAAGTATTATGTTTGGAATCCTTAAAAATGAATGTATAATTATTAGGACATTTTTAAGGTGAAAAAATTATTACTCCTCATATTCGTTGCCGCACTGGTAAAAATAAACGCCCAGTCAATTACAATCGCAGCTGCAGCCGACCTTCGCTATGCTCTTGATGATATTACTAAATTGTATAAAGAAAATCATCAGGACGTTAAAATTGATGCAATCTATGGCTCTTCCGGAAATCTGTTCCAGCAGATTTCAAATCAAGCCCCCTATGATCTCTTCTTCTCTGCTGATCTTAGCTTTGCCAACAAGCTCGATAGTCTGAAACTTACCTCCGGTAAACCGACAATTTACGCAGTTGGACATCTTGTCTTGTGGAGCAGCACAAAGGATGTTTCAAAAGGACTCGATATCCTGAAATCTAATGATATAAAGAAAATATCTATCGCAAATCCTGTAGTCGCACCATATGGTAAAAGAGCAGTCGAAACTCTTAATTATTATAAACTCTATGATATAATTAAAGATAAAATTGTCAAAGGTGATAACGTATCCCAGGCAGCTCAATTTGTTTTAACAGGCAATGCTGAGGTTGGTATTATCGCCCTTTCGCTCGCCCTCTCCCCGGAAATGTCATCTAAAGGAAAATACTTTCTTATAGACGAAAAAAGCTACTCTAAATTGGAACAAGCCTACGTTGTCCTAAAAAAATCAGAAAAGAAAAAAGAACTTCTTGATTTTGTAAAGTTCCTCGGAACTAAAAAAGTTAAAGACATTTTCAGCAAATACGGATTCAAACTCCCGGTTAAATAGTAATTCAAATTCTCTTTCACTTATTCATACTAAACTAAAGGATTAAGGCATGAACAAAATATTCTTTACATTTTTTATTATTACAATAATATTTACCTTATTAGTATTCCCGCAAAATAAAACTGATTGGTCATTTGACGGGCAGGTCCAGCTTCGCACTGAACTTGATGGACGTGATTTCTCTAATAAAACTTATCCCCTTACTTTTACAAGTATGAGAACCAGGTTAGCACTAAAAGCTGATATTTCAGATAGAATTTACCTCTATGCTCAGGCACAGGATTCAAGAGTATATGGTGAAGAACCAAACGTAACTACCAGCATTAAAAATCTTGATCTGCACCAGGGTTTTGTAAAGCTTATCAATCCAATCGATCTTCCTTTAACTGTTCAGGCAGGAAGATTTGAAATGCTTTATGGTACTGAAAGGTTTTTTGGTGCAGGTAATTGGACATACGTTGGACGTAGTTTCGATGGAGTCAAATTTTCATTTGGTACAGGTGTTAAAGTTGATCTTTTTGCACTTTCAACATATGAAGGTACTTCATTTGTAACTTCTGCTGCATCATCTGCTTATAATTATCCCGCAAAAAGCGACACGGGTTCAAGTATTTATGGTTTCTGGCTAAATACTAATATTTGCCCGGATAATTCTCTTGATGTTTTTAGCTACTATGATATCAGCCGCAAGCAGACAGACTTGAAAAATGATGATAACAAAACGGCAACATTAGGCCTAACTCACCGCGGGGATTATGGCATGTTCTCTTCTCTTACCGATGCTGCTTTACAAACCGGAAAAAGAGGAGCCAAATATGTTGAAGCTTATTTGGTCTCAGTTCAGGGATTTTACAAAATTGCAGATGTAAAATTAGGGCTGGGCGCCGATCTTGTTTCAGGTACAAAACCAACAACTATCGACAAGGTTAACACTTTTTATTGTTCGTATGCTACTGCCCACCGGTTTTACGGATACATGGATTATTTCTATAAAGCTCCATCATCTACATATAACCTTGGTATAAATGATTTCTATTTTACCTCTATCTATACACCCAAAGATTGTGATTTCACATTCGGAGCTAATTTACATTTTCTCAGTTCTAATGTAAAAAATAATACTGGTATGTCGGACCTTGGAAGAGAACTTGATCTTACTGTAGCTTATAATTTTTTCAATAGAACTACAATAACGTGGGGTGGCAGCTTTTTCGGTCAGGGAAATCTGATGAAAGCATATTACAATTCTTCTAAAATATCAAGAGAGGATATCGGATACTGGTCTTATGTTATGATTACAGCCAATTTCTAATCCCTTTCCAATGCTGTAATTTTAGGAGTCTGAAAAAGGCTGGCCTGCAACCAGGTCAGCCTCTTGTTTTAGAAGGAGTATATGTCGTACTAATTCAATAAAAAAGTATTGTCTCTGAATAAATCTCTGTAATTTTTCTCATTAATATTCTTACTTTCATTATCCTCCAAATTTTCATCAAAAAGATCATCAATATGATCTGTTTTTAAAAATTCAATTAACTTGGGAATTGCTGTTTTCAACTGGTCTTTCCGGAAAAATCCATCTGCCCCAAGTTCATGTGTTAAATTCAGATAATCGTCATTGTCATATATACTTGACATTATAATAATTGGTGGATTTGGGTTGCTATTAATTATGGATGCAATTTCTTCTCCCCTTAATTTATTCATCCCAAGATCAAGTACTACAACTCTTGGATTATATATTTTTAACTTCTCCTCTGCCTCTTCAGGTGAAACAGCCCAAACTACATTATCTAGATTCAAATGAACAATTAAAAAATCCAGGGCAATAGCTAAAAATTCTTTGTCCTCATCAACTATTAAAATACATTCAGATGCCATTTCCATTCCTTCTCACAAATTTTAATTACAATGTATTTTTTAATTTGAACTGTAACAATCAGGGAATACCTGATATTATATATGCTTTCCCTTAGATGGATATCACAAAATTATTGTAGGTCTTAATTGGAGGAGTGAGGTTGAATAACATTACTATGAACGTTCTAACCCTAAACGTTTATTTAGTTAAATATAATGAATAAGGTAAGTGATGTGTGTTGCCGTAAATAGAATTCTATGAATAGTTCAGCATTGAGATCAGGTTCTTATCTAAAATTGGCTTCGACATAAACTTATATTCTAATCCTGAAAAATCAAATGCAAGTTTGTCCAATGCTGAAATAAAAATAATGAGTGGTCTGTAATATTTATAAATCTTTTTTGCTGTATCTACCCCGTTTAATTTTCCCTTCAGACTAATATCCATTAATATTACATCTGGTTTTTTTTCAAGTGCAAATTCTATTGCCCTCGTCCCTTCGGTGAAAACTCTTAAAACATTAAAACCATTTTTTGATAATATCCGTTTCAAATCAAGAGCGAATATTGTTTCATCTTCTACAATTAGGATATTTTTCATATTTCTATTAAAGAATTACCAAAAAGTCACATTTCTATGCAACCTAAAATGCAATATTATCTCAAATTTATTAATATCTCATTGACGTAGGACATAATGACGTTTTAATTAGTTAAAAAAGCTATCATTTCAATTATTTCGAAGGAAAAAGAATGAGTTGCTGGAATAAATGTAAATCATCCTTTTATCCAAATCTTTCGTTGCTTTTATCGGTTTTCTTTCAATATTTTAATAAATAATACGAATATTTTAGTTTCTTAATAAATGACAGCTCCTTCCTTTTTATAATTGTATTTAATTCAATTTATTTTTAACTTAGTACAATATGAAAAAAGCGAAAGTATCCGTTTGGTTTTACTACTTTTATTTTTATTTCCACGGAAATAATCCGGGAGACTTTTGCTTAAATTAAAAGCCTAAAAAACAAAGAATTTACAAAGTCACCCGGTCAACGACCGGGTTTTTTATTATTATTATGGAAAAAAGAATAGCTATTCAGGGTTTTGAAGGAAGTTTCCATCAGGAAGCGGCTAACCAGTTCTTCGGGGGGAATGTTAAAGTTCTGCCATGTGCTACTTTCCGTGAGACTGTCAGGCAGGCGTCGGATAAAAAGATTTCTGACGGGGGAGTAATGGCAATTGAAAATTCAATAGCAGGAAGTATCCTTCCTAATTATAACCTCCTCCAGAAAAGTAATTTGCATGTCATCGGTGAAATCTATCTCCAGATCAGGCAGCATTTGATGGTTAATCCCGGTGTCGGTTTTAATGAGATCAGGGAAGTACACTCCCACCCGATGGCAATTCTTCAATGTATGGATTATCTGGAAAAATTTGAATGGAAGGTAATCGAATCTGAAGATACCGCGCTTAGCGCACAATTGATTCATCAGCACCATAATAAACATGCGGCAGCAATTGCAGGTAAACTTGCTGCTAAGATGTATGGACTTGATATAATTGTCTCTAATATCCATACCTTAAAAAATAATTATACCCGCTTTCTTATCCTTCAAAGGGAAGACAAAATTGGACCTATGGATCACCCTAATAAATCATCCCTGTATTTTCAGACCGACCACTCTAAGGGAAGTTTGGCGCGTGTGTTAACTTTAATTGCTGATGGCGGTGTTAATCTGTCAAAACTTCAGTCATTTCCTATTCCTGACACAGACTGGAAATATTCTTTCTACGTTGATATGGAATTTGATTCTTTGGATAAGTTTAATTCTGTCATTGATACCATTACTCCCGTTACTGAAAAATTGAAAGTGTATGGTATTTATAAAAAAGGAATCACTATAAGATGATAACTACTGCCGATAGACTAAATAATATCAGTGAATATTATTTTTCAAAGAAATTAAAACAGATTGACGATCTCAATAAAGTAGGAAAACAGATTATTAACCTGGGAATCGGAAGCCCCGATCAGCCTCCTCATCCGGATGTTATCAAAACCTTAAATGATGAATCTGCTAAACCTAATCAACACTCGTATCAAAACTATAGAGGTGCTCCGGCACTCCGAAATGCTATGTGCTCTTGGTACAAAAAATGGTATAATGTTGATTTGGATCCGGAATCTGAAATTCTTCCCCTCATTGGATCTAAAGAGGGTATCGTCCATTTATGTATGACATTTCTTAACCCTGGCGATAAAGTCCTGGTCCCTAATCCCGGTTATCCGGCTTATAGAGCAGCAGTTTATCTTACAGGCGCTGATTGTATCGATTATGAATTGAAAGAAGAAAATAATTGGATGCCTGATTTTTCCGCACTTGAATCCCTTGATCTGACTAATGTAAAAATGATGTGGATGAACTATCCTAATATGCCGACTGGACAGCTTCCCACTATAAAACTATTTGAGCGGGTCATTGCTTTTGGTAAAAAACATAACATCTTAATCTGCCATGATAACCCATACTCCTTCATCCTCAATGATAAACCACTAAGTCTGATGTCTGTCCCGGATGCAAAAGAAACTGCCGTAGAACTTAATTCTTTAAGTAAATCCCATAACATGGCCGGATGGCGTGTCGGTCTGCTCGTTGGCAAAGCTTCTATCATTAACGAAGTCCTGCGATTCAAAAGTAATATGGACAGTGGCATGTTCCTTCCTTTGCAACTGGCAGCTGCTAAAGCATTATTATTGCCGGATGAATGGTATAAGGAAGTAAATAATGTATATCGCAGCAGGAGAAGTAAAGCTTTTGTTTTGTTAGAAAGTCTGGAAACTGTTTTTAGCAGATCCCAGGCAGGCATGTTTATCTGGGCTAAGATAAATGATTCAGAAAATGACTGCTATACTTTTGTTGATAAGATTCTCGACAATGCCCGGGTATTTATTACCCCCGGTGGAATATTTGGTAGTTCAGGAAACCGTTATATAAGAATTAGCCTTTGTGCTCCAATAGAAAAACTTGAAGAAGCGATTAAAAGGGTGGGGGAAATGAAATGATTGTTTCAGTTATAGGTACAGGTCTTATTGGTGGTTCACTTGCACTCACTCTTAAAGGGAATTCTTTTTGCGATAAAGTTATTGGGGTTGATTCTAATTCTGCCCATGCACAACTTGCATTGCAATTACACATCGTTGATAAGGTTGATAATTTAAAAGAAGCTGTCATCCAGTCAGACCTTATAATAATTGCAGTTCCAGTGGATGTTGCTCTTCAGGTTCTGCCTGATGTTCTCGATCTGGTTGATAATCAGGTTGTTATTGACGTCGGGTCGACTAAAGAACAAATTGTAAAATCTGTTTCCTCCCATCCTAAAAGAAAAAGGTTTGTTGCGACTCATCCTATATGGGGAACGGAATATAGCGGACCTCAGGCTGCTGTTAAAGATGGCTTCAAAGGGAAAGTAACCGTTATTTGTAATCGTGATGAAAGTGATGTGGACGCTCTTTCCCTGGTGGAAAAAATGTATGACTCCCTTGGAATGAATAAATTTTATATGGATGCAGTAAGCCACGATCTGCATGCTGCTTACGTTAGTCATATTTCGCATATTACTTCTTTTGCCCTGGCACTTTCTGTACTCGAAAAAGAAAAAGAGGAAGATACAATATTTGAACTTGCAGGCGGAGGTTTTGAAAGTACTGTCAGGTTAGCTAAAAGTAGTCCTGATACCTGGATTCCTATTTTCAAACAGAATAGAAGTAATGTCCTTGATGTTCTTAATGAACAGATTTTTCAGTTAAAACAAATAAAAAAATTAATGGAGATGGAAGAGTTCGATACTCTTTATAAACTTATACAGCAGGCAAATGAAATTAAGAGAATTTTAAAATAAGGAATGAATTTAATTATGGAAACTAAACAGTTGGCAGCACAATCAATAAAAGATAAATGGGCAAAACGTCCATTGATTATTTCCGGTCCGTGCAGTGCTGAATCTGAAGAACAAGTCCTCCAGACCGCTATACAACTTGCTGCATCCGGGGTCGTTGATATTTTCCGCGCAGGAATTTGGAAACCCCGTACACGCCCCGGAACTTTTGAAGGAGTAGGTACAAAAGGTCTTCCATGGCTCCAAAATGCGCGAAAAATTTCAGGTCTTCCTGTTACTGTAGAAGTTGCTTCAGCTAAACAGGTTGAAGATGCCCTCCATTTTGAGGTTGATGTTCTTTGGATTGGTGCTCGCTCCGCTGTTAATCCTCTTAGTGTTCAGGATATCGCTAATGCTCTGAAAGGAACTAATGTACCTGTTTTAATTAAGAATCCTCTTAACCCTGATATTGAACTTTGGATGGGTGCGGTTGAAAGGATTGCTAAAGCAGGTGTCCAGAATATTGGACTCGTCCATCGTGGATTCAGCACTTTTGGCAATACCGAGTATCGCAATGCTCCTATGTGGCACATGGCTATCGAAATGAAAAGAAGGAATCCGCAAATGATGATGATATGCGATCCGTCTCATATCTGCGGACGTCGAGATATTCTTCAGGAACTTTCTCAGAAAGCAATTGATCTGGATTTTGATGGATTGATGATCGAAAGTCATATCGATCCTGACAATGCATTGAGTGATGCTAAACAGCAGATTACCCCACAGCAGCTTAAAACCCTGATTGATGGTATTAAATGGAGACATGAAACTACAACTGAAAATTCCTTTAACCTCGCCCTTGAAAAACTTAGAGAACAAATTAACCAACTTGATGATGAACTTATGCAGCTTCTTTCCCAGCGAATGAAAATTGCTGATAAAATAGGTGAATATAAAAGATCTAATAATATCACAATACTTCAGCCGACTCGTTGGAATGAGATTCTTGAAAAAGCAGGCATTAAAGGGAAACTCTTAGGCTTGAGTGAAGAGTTTATCCAGAAATATTTTGACGCTGTTCATATTGAAAGTATCAATCATCAGAATAAGGTTATGAATTCATAAACAAAAAAAGCCGTCCACAAATAGGACGGCTTTTTTTAATCAATCGCAATAGTCTAACTATTTTGATCCCTTTTTAATATAAACTTTATTCCCTTTATCACTTAATGTGTACCTTCCGCCTCTGGAACCTTCATATATAGTTTTACCGTCAGGGGTTTTGCCGACTTCTTTATCTTTAATTACAGTTTTAACATCTTTCTTCATCTTGTCTTTTTTCATCTCGCCTTTTTTCATCATTTCATCTTTTTTAACATCTCCCTTCTTTATCATTTCTTGTTTCTTGATATCTCCTTTCTTCATCATTTCTTGTTTCTTGATATCTCCTTTCTTCATCATTTCTTGTTTCTTCATATCTCCCTTTTTCACCATTTCTTCTTTCTTGGTGTCTGTTTTTTTAACAACTTCCTGTTTCTTTACATCGCCTTTCTTAACTACTTCTTTCTTAACTTCCTGAACTTTGTTGTCCTTAATGACTTGGTCTTGTGCAAAAGCGGCTGCGTTTACACCCCAGAATAATATCGAAAACAAAAGCGCTATGATCCAAAAATTTTTCTTCATAATAGTATCCTTTAATTGTTTATTAGGGAAAAAATTACAAGATAATTTAACTAATTTTTAATAAAATTTCACGTTTCAATAACTTTTTTTGTATATGCATAATTCAATAACTGCTATTAACTGATTCTCTGATTTTCTCTCTATTTTATATAAAAACTGTCCAATTCAGTTCTAATTCGCAGTTTATTTCCCCATAATCGTAATAATTGTAATTTCAGGAGTGGAATTTAACCGGATTGGAACAATCGACATGCCTAGTCCACGGGTTACTACCAGGAGCATATTCCCGATGTGAAAATTTCCCCTCACAAATCTGGTCTCTATTAAAGTGGGGGAGAGGTTAATAAAAGGAAAAAGGAACGTAATTTGTCCTCCATGTGTATGCCCTGCTAGCATAAGATCATAATCCTTGCTTGCTGCTTTTTGAGGAATCCCCCCCTCTGGTTGATGTAATAATAAAAGATTCAGATCCCCCTTTTTATCTGATAACAAACTATTCAGCTCAACTGGATTAATTTTATCAGGATAAGTATAGGTTACGAATGTAATCAAAACTTTGGCTCCCCTGATATCTAATCTTAGATTTTCATTGTGTAGCATTGGCACATTTTCTCTTCCTAAGGCATCGGTTATTTCACTAATACTCCTTTGAAAATCAGGTCTGTATGACCAGTAATCATGATCTCCTCGGCATGAATAAACCCCGTATTTCGATTTAATCATACCAATATATTTTGCCGCGGTATCAATATATTGAGGGTTTCCCGATATCATGTCTCCTCCGATCAACACCAGATCAGGTTTTAGACTATTAACCTTATTAATATAATTCTCCAGTCTATTAGTATCAGTATGCCTGTCTGCATGAATATCACTTATCAGAATAATTCTAAAATTATCTAAAACAGGATTCAGTCCTTGTTTGGTAAAAACTACATTCCGGATTGATACTTTATAGTAATCAAAAATAATTCTAGTTGGCACATAAAGAATAAAAAATACTATTAGTCCTAGTAATAATTTGTTCTCAATTTTCAGGTAACCATCTTTATGTTTTTTATATAAAGGATAAATTATTCCTTTCACTATCAGAAAAAGTGGAAAAAATAATACGGATTGTATCACAATGAATATATATACCCAGAAGGGATAAGTTAAAAACCAATCCGCATACCATGTATCGGGAAGTTTGGAATTTGAAATGTATAAAACTAAAAGTATTACCGGATAAAGATTTAAATAAATCAGAGTTAAGTTTCTAAGAATATTAAATCTTTTCCAATTGATATCGGGATAAACCGAGGTAATCGTTCTGCCGGCTTTTTTTACGAAATAATATTCAAGTAGCAGCATTATTACAAAAACGATAATCGTCCTTGAAGCAAATGACATTCTAAGATTCCCTTATTCCATTTATTATTTTCAACATGTTCATGTAATGACTCCCTTTCCAGTATATCAATCCAATCCTTCCATCCGCATATATTTTGCCAATGAACCTAATTGTACATCAAGTATAAACTTTGGTTCCCTCAATGGCTGTGGTCTCAGGTGCCGAATTTCCTTAATATCAAATGATTCATAAAAACAGGATAAACACTGATTTCATCTTTATCATTTAATATATAATTAAATTCAACTGATTTAGAATTGACAAGGATTAAAATAGGCAGGAAGTCATTCAGTTCTTCATAGAATCTGATATAAACTGTTTTCATTATGAATCATTCTGCTCAGCTGTCATGCTTATGGAAATATTTCCCTATGTGC
>JARLHD010000048.1 GCA_031292435.1 Ignavibacteriaceae bacterium | reverse complement strand
GTTTCTTTCATCTGGAAATTATCATTTTTTTATTAGGTTATCGCTGAATAATTATATCTAAATATACCAATTGAAGTATCGATATTCAACAAATCAGGCTGTTGAAGAATATCTCCCCCCTCACCCATAGACCTCCCTCACCAGCGTTAAACACTTCCCGCTCCTTCTTTGCTCTTCTGCCTTTAGTATTGCCTCATGTAATTTCATCTTGTCACGGTTTCTGTATTCCACCATGTCTGCCTTCTCCTTCCGTTTCCTGCATATCGCATCTACGTATGCAAGGCTCATTTTGTTATATTTCACCCCCTCCCTGAATGCAAATTCAACTGCATTAAACCCGTATTTGTTTATATATCCTTTCACTATTCTCTCTTCCTCTGGCAGACTATTCCCCCTGCTCCATATTTTCCCCAAAAGTTCATCCGCTCCTTTCGCCTCCGTAGGAATATTACCTTTTTTTTCTTCCGTATTAGTCTCTTGAAACTTAAAAAGCTCTTCCGCTCCTTTTACCTCCTTATGAACGTTACCTTTTTCTTCTTCCGTATTAGTCTCCTCAACCTTTAAATCCTCCTCCAACCCCTCCGACTTACCATGAACATGAACATTACCCCCTTCTTCTTCCGTATTTATCTCCTGAAACTTTAAAACCTCCTGGTCCTCGTCCTTGTCCTTATCCTTGTCCCTTGCAGACCCTCTGCAGCCCTTGGAATTATTTTCTGAACTATCAATAAGATCAGATGAATTAGGAATAATTTTAACATCAGATGAAATCCCTTCTCTCACTTCACTCTCTTCTTCACCTATAGTCTTTCCATCAATCTCTCCCTTTACCCTCACAAACCCTTCCTTAATTGCATAATCGTAAAGCCCCTCGTCCCTTAATCTGTTAAGCGCTCCCTTTATCGCCGGTATCCCCGCATTCACCCCTCCTTTCCCTTTCTCATACTGAAATGATATAAAACCCGTCATCCATAATTTTGTATTGTTGGAAATATACATTACCCTGTTTCGCTCTATTACTTTCCCGCTTTCTCCGTCAAAATCCCTGTTTACCTCACTCAGGAATTTTGCTATGCTGATCTCCGTGCACCCTATCTTCCTTTTCATCTCCGGGATTTCTACCTTCAATATCCCCGCACTGTCACTCTTCCTTTCAAGATATGCCCAGATGTTCTTGCTCTCCGATGATAGCTCTACATACCAGCTCTGATCCCAAAGGTCTGTATCCATAAATCTCTTCGACATATAATTTATCCCTTAAATATTTTATGTATCAGAATAATTCTTAACCCCTTCTATCTTCCCGCACCTGTTCTTAAAGGAGCCCCTGCCGGGCTGGCTATACCCGGCAGGGATGGCACTTGGTAGGGGATATGCTTGAATTACAAATTTATTGTGCTCGAATAATTTATTGGGGTTTCCTTCCTGTCCAGTGTTATAAGCGATATGTAAACTTTTTTATCTGTGTATTCTTTTAATAAACTATCATCTCCGTCTTTTATCTCAATTGCTATCTTTATTGTCTTTCTTGGGTCGAATAAGATCTTGTCTGACTTGAATGAAATTATACTGTATTCGGGATATTTCTTATGGGTAGGTTTTTTTAAAACTATAACCCCTCCGCCAATTATATATTTTGTCGTCTTCCCAAAATCGTTCCTTCCTTTTTCTAACGGTTCGTATTCTATCTCAAATCCGGTTTTTGTTATCTTTCCTTTATAACCGCCTATATTAAATCCGAATTGTGGTACTACTTGTATCGGTCCTTCTAATGTTTCATTATTTATGAATTTGAAATTTTCTTTGCATATCTTGTTACAGCTTGATCGGTTGCTCCATCTCTCTGGCTTCCAGAAATATTTTAGCTCTTTTATTTCTCCTATTTTCGATGCCAGTTTGCAGATAAATCCAAATCTCCTGTGATGTGCAAGCTCTTTTGCTGTATATGGTGTACTTCTTTTCCCCGGTCTTTTCTTTATGAATGTCGTATTGCCTCTTTGTACAAAAACTAAATCTCCTACTCTCCCCGATATTTTGCCTAATAATGAAATTAATTCTGACATTTTTCTTTCTCCTTGGTTTGTTTTTAATTAATTGTTACTCGCTTGAACAGACCCGTAAATTTTTCAAAAATGTTTTTCTTTTCCATTAGCTCTATGTAATATTTCCCCTGGAATGCATTCAGAACATCTACTAACAGATCCTCCTTTCCGTAATGGCAGCAGCCTGCATATGATGCATGTGTTATATCCCCATATACTCCGTCCACTTTTATATCCGGATATAATGTCTGCCTCTCATTCAGGATATTTAAACTCCTCTGCATGTGTTCAACCGCTCTCTCTACTCCAAGGTTTACACTCTGATCAAACATCTCTTCCCCGGTTTCTTCCCCCAGGTCATCTCCCTTGAATTCATCCCAGTAGTTCTTTTTATAAAAATCCTGGACGAGTTCCTGCAGATTATTGTCTGTCTCAAGTATGTTAGGGTAATTTTTTCCCCCCTTATATTTGTCAATTATTTTCCATCCTTCAAAGTTTTCGTTCATTTTTCTCGAAATCCCCTTGTATGTCTCTCCCCCTGGATCATCTGCATCATTTGAATATTTCCCTTCAAATACTTCGATTATATGCTCAAATGCCCTTTTAAAGCTGGTCTCTGTCTCTGTTTTCATTTCATGTTCCTTTTTTATTTTACATACACCCCTATACTCTCTATAATTCCACTTTTTCATTTTTTGCCATCAAACCATGTATGGCAAAAAAATCTTAAAAGGAGTCATTCTGAACGGAGTGAAGAATCCCTTGTCATTCTGAACGAAACGAAGTGAAGTGAATCCCTTGTTATTCTGAACGAAACGAAGTGAACTGAATCCCTTGTCATTCTGAACGAAACGAAGTGAACTGAAGAATCCCATGTCATTCTGAACGAAACAAAGCGAAGTGAAGAATCCCATGTAAATGGTTGGATCTTCCGCAGCGTAAGGTCTATTTATGTGAAGTATATCTTTTGTACTTAGATTGTACTTGTCAGGTACTTAGACAATGCCTGTTTGACGCCTTTGTTATACTATT
>JARLHD010000366.1 GCA_031292435.1 Ignavibacteriaceae bacterium | reverse complement strand
TCTCATGCCGCAATTATTTCTCGTTCACTCAATATTCCTGCTGTTGTTGGCACTCATCATGCTACAACAACTATTAAGGACGGTGACAATATTATTGTAGATGGCTTCCACGGTTATATTTTGGTTAATCCTAATGAAGAGCAGATAAAATTCTTCATGAAGAAACTGGAGCATTTAATTGAACTCCGGAAAGGGTTGGAGGAATTTAAGGATAAACCGGCTTTAACAAATGACGGTCATGAAATTCAGTTAATGGCAAATGTCGACGTTACTGGTGAAGTTGACATTGTAATGTCAAGTGGTGCTAAAGGAATTGGCTTATATCGAACTGAACAAATTATTGAAGAACTCGGGGAATTTCCAAGTGAACAGGAACAGATATCAATTTACTCAAAACTTGCCTCAAGAATTTATCCTGAGAATATTATCATTAGGGCTTTTGATATTGGAGGAGATAAAGTAAAATTTCTAAATTTTGAGGAACCAAATCCTTTCCTTGGGTTGAGGGGCATCCGTATACTGTTGGAAAATAAATCAATCTTTAAAACACAAATTAGAGCTATTCTTAATGCAAGTAAGGATAAAAATGTACAGTTTATGCTCCCCATGGTTTCTACTATTGGCGAAATCCGAAAATCAAAAGAAATTATAGATGAGTGCAAAAGAGAACTCAAAAATGACAAAATTCCTTTTGACAAACATATGAAAGTAGGAATAATGGTTGAAGTACCTTCTGCTGCAGTCATGGCAAAAGAGTTCGCTCAGGAAGTGGATTTCTTAAGTATAGGCACAAATGACTTAATTCAATATCTGATGGCTGTTGATAGGGGAAATGACTTTGTTTCAGATCTTTATCAGGAATTTAGTCCAGCCGTTGTACGTACAATCGCACACATTGTAGCAGAGGCAACAAAAGCTGGCAAGGCAGTAAGTCTGTGTGGAGAAATGGCAGGGGATACATTGGCAATTCCACTCCTTGTGGGATTAGGTTTAACTTCACTTAGTCTTTCTCCTGCTACAATTCCATATGCAAAAAGAATTATTAGCAAATTTTCTTATGAAAAAGCCCGGGAATTATCTGAGGAATGTCTGAATTCTTCAACTGAAGTTGAAATTCAACATAAAATTGAACATTTCTTCAAAATCAATGACATTACCAGAACAAGAAATATAATTTAAAGGAAAACATGAACATCCAGGAATATGTATTAAAAAATGATCCCCAGAATCAATTTAATGTTTTAATAAATACATTTAAACAGGTTGAATCTGCTTGGAATAACAAAATAGATTTTGGAACATTAATAGGTAAAAAATATAATTCTATTGTTGTTACAGGATTAGGTGGTTCTGCTATAAGTGCCGATCTGATGACTAATTTTTTAGGAAGTGAACTAATTATCCCCTTTGTTGTAAACCGTAATTATAATTTACCAGGCTTTGCAGATAAAAATACATTACTAATAGTTTCATCTTATTCTGGAAATACTGAAGAAACTATTTCTGTATTAAATGACGGAATTAATAAAAAATGTAATATAATATGTGTCACTACTGGTGGAATAATTGAAAAAACAGCATTACAAAATAGTATTCCGGTTGTTAAGGTTACCCCTGGAATTCAACCAAGATATTCGCTGGGGTTAAGCTTTTTTTCCCTTCTAAAAATATTGCAGGAACTGGATATTATTGCTTCGCAGGATATAATTGTTTCAAAAATAATAAAATTATGGAAAAATAAAGGGGTTCAATTAAGTAATGAATCAAATAATGCCATTGATATTGCCCGCGGACTTATTGGATTTATTCCGGTTATTTATTCAGCAGTGGAAGTTACTTCTGCAATAGGGTACAGGCTTAAATGCCAGTTTAATGAAAATTCCAAGCTCCATGCATTTCATAATGTTATTCCTGAACTTAATCATAATGAAATTATCGGATGGGAATCATTTCAGGAAAAGCAATTTAATACGAAACTTATCCTCATCTTAGATAAATCATACCATCCCCAAATACTAAAGAGATTTGAAATTACTGCCTCACTCATATCATGCGATAAGATTTATCTTGAAAGTAAGGAGGAAGATTTTAAGCTGCGAGTAATGGATCTGATTTATTTAGGAGATTGGATTTCATATTACCTGGCTATTCTCAGAGGATTTGATCCAAGTGAAATTGAAAATATAAATATTCTCAAAGAGAAACTGTCAAAATAAAAATATTTAAAAATTTAACTGAACGAACAATTTATCTCATATTTCCTGGCTTATAAAAATCTGAATTATGATCACAGTTTTAGAATCAATAAACCTTTCTTCGGATTATCTGAAAAATAAGGGAATCGAATCCCCCAGAATAAACGCGGAATTGCTTCTTGCACATGTACTGAATTGTAAAAGACTTAATCTTTATCTTTCATTTGAAAGACCACTAACAGAAGCTGAATTGAAAAATTATAGGGAATTACTGAAAAGAAGAAGTAAATTCGAACCACTTCAATATATTATTGGAAAAGTTGAATTCTTCGGAATTGATTTTATTGTTAATCCGTCAGTTCTGATTCCGCGACAGGAAACTGAAATATTAATAGAAACAATAATTAAACAATATGATAAGTATGATAAATTAAATATTCTGGACATCGGTACTGGAAGTGGCAATATAGCAATTACTCTGGCTAAATATCTGCAGAATTCATTTGTTACTGCACTTGATATAAGTGAGGATGCATTGAAAACAGCTAATGAAAATGCTTTCCTTAATAATGTGAATGGCAGAATAGAATTTATAAGGCTGGATTTTCTAACTGAAGATTTAACAAGGAATGATTTTGATATAATCGTTTCGAATCCTCCTTATATATCGATAAAAGAGTTTGAAACACTTCGTCCGGAATTAAAAGAATTTGAACCTAAGGTAGCGTTAACAGGTTATAACTCCGGAATTCACTTTTATGATATCATATCAGCTAAATCAATTTACCTTGTAAAAAATGGTGGCAGGTTGTTCTTTGAGGTGGGGAAGGGTCAATCCTTAAAAGTTAAAGATATCATGGAAAAGAATAATTTTCAAAATATCACTATAACTAAAGATTATTTGAATATCGAAAGGGTTATCTCTGGAGAGAATAAATGAGAACTGTAATTCAGAGAGTAAAAGAAGGAGGGGTTTATGTACCTTCTCAAAATTATTCTCGTGAAATAGGAAAAGGGA
>JARLHD010000365.1 GCA_031292435.1 Ignavibacteriaceae bacterium | reverse complement strand
GTACAATTACAATTACTGGAGTTGGGCTCGCATGGAATAATAATGGAATCTTTTCTTATGGAACAAGCAAAGTTAAAATGAATGGTGGTGCCCCTCAATCAATGTTTGGGTCAACATTCTATGACCTTGAAATAGATAATACTTCAGGAGTAACTTTAACAAGTAGCGATGTTGTTACTCATCAGCTTATTCTTACCCATGGGACTTTAACATTAGGCAATTTTAATATGACTGTCTCTGGATCAATTGTTGGGGGCGGTTCATCTAATTATATTATCACAAACGGATCGGGTACAGTAATTCAGAATGTTGGCCCATTAACTGGTGTAGTACTATTTCCAATTGGTACAGCGAGTTCTTCCGATTATACTCCCATTTCTTTTTCAAATACAAACGATGTTCGGTTATATTATGTCAGAGTCGAGCCGGTTACTCCAGATCCAGGAGGACTTGCAATTCATTGGATTGTTAAAGAAGAAGCTGGTAAACCTAACTATACAGTATTTGGTTCGATGGCACTTGTTTGGACATCAACTTCGCATGGTAATCTAAGCAGTGGTTCATGTCAGGTTGTTGCTAATCTTACAGGAACTGCACCCTATAATCCTATTTATTCATCAGGAGGGGTTGTTAGTGGCGCATTAGTACCATCAACATTTACTCCTGGTCCTTTAGATGGTCCGATCCTGGATATTACTGGAGGTTTGTATATTACTATAGTTCAGACTAATGTTGGCTTACCTGTCGAACTTTCATCTTTCACTTCTTCGGCAAATGGAAGAAATATAAGTCTTAACTGGGAAACTAAAACTGAAAAGAATAGCAACAAATTTGTCATCGAAAGAGCAAACATTGATGCCAATTCAAGCTCATTAAATTGGGAATCTATTTCCTCGGTTAAAGCTGCAGTTTTAAGCAATTCACCTAAACAATATTCATTCACAGATAAAAACCTGCAGACAGGTAAATATCAATACAGATTAAAAATGATTGATAATGATGGCTCTTTTGCATATAGCAAAGTTGAAAATGTAGAAGTTTCCGTACCAAAGAACTTTGAGCTAAGCCAGAATTATCCTAATCCTTTTAATCCGAATACTAAGATAAATTATAGTCTGCCTAATGATTCAAAAGTTACTTTGGAAGTTTACAATATTATCGGTGAAAGAGTAGCACAGCTTGTCAACGAGCAACAACCCGCTGGTTATTATACTATTAACTTCAGTATATCAAATAATAAAATTACTTCAGGTATTTATATTTATAAGCTTTCTGCAGATGACAATAACGGAAAGAGTTTCTCATCAATTAAGAAAATGATTCTTCTCAAATAATAATTGTAGAAGTATCGTCGTTCCTCTTTGTATATGGCGGAGTTTATCTCCGCCATTTTTATATTCATTCCGGGAAATAAATATCCGCTTCAAAATTCTTAACCGCATAATCTGCTAGTGTATCAATTCTGTTCGGTTCTCATAAGGGTACAGCCAAACAATTATTGATGCTTAGATATTCAGTCTTATTATGAATTTGCCGTTATTTCCATCTGTTCTAACTTGTTGAAATAGAAACACTTAAAGGTATTTTTTTGTTGGTTCCCGGTTTCTATAATATGTTATTTCCCTCCTTATTCATGGTATAATTGTTGCCTAAAACTAATTAATTATGATAAAAACCATCTTATTTATACTAAAAGAGGTTCCTATGAATAAATTATTTTTACTGTTAATCTCACTTTTTATATCATTTCAAATAAATGCAGCCACCAAAACAGCAACCGTATCCGGAAATTGGAGCGATATTACTACATGGGGAGGATCAGCAATTCCCACCACCTCTGATGTTGTTTATATAAATAACAATATTACGGTCACAGTTGACGATTCAGTCGCTACATGTGGCACATTAAATATTTACCCCAATGACACCAGTGGTACAGGTAATGTTGTTTTTCTAAGTGGAGGTGTTTTAACTATTATTGAGAATTTAACTATCTCAGCTAACGCCCTCCAAAAAGGTAATATTGATATGACTAATGGGGGAACCCTTAAAGTCAGCGGTACGGCGGCAAGGAATTCTATCAATGGAATATTTACGGCCGGTTTGGGTACAGTTGAATATAATGGCAGCGGCGATCAAATCGTTTTGCTTTTAAATTATAATAATCTTATCTACTCTGTTAGTGGAATAAAAACCTATATTGGTATCATGCCTACAATTGTTGGCAATCTTACATTGCGCGGAACTGTTACAGCAGTAACACCCTCATCTTTAACAATAAATGGTAATCTCGATGTTGGAGCCGGAACAACGTTTTCTTCTGGCAGCGGGTCTTATACTCTTACAGTTAAAGGAACTACAACTGTTTCGGGTGCTCTGACGGTTTCTAATAATTCTGCCAATACTTTTGCCGGAGATGTTATCATTAATCCTGGCGGCACATGGAATGAAACTGGTACCGGAGCTATTAATTTTGCAGGAAGCTTACAAAATGATGGTTCATTCACAACAAGTAACGTTGTGCATACTTTTAATGGTACTGCAACTCAGTTTATAAATGGAACTAATCCTGTTACTTTTATCAACCTTACTATTAATAACAGTAATGGAATAACTTTAGGTACTAATTGTAATGTCAATGTAACTCTTAACATGACTGCTGGTAACATTGCTCTTGGCGGCAATTCTTTGATGTTGGGAGTAAGCGCAGCTAGCTTTGCAGCAACTGGAACACTTAATTATACGGCCGGACTTATGACTGGATCGGGTACGTTTACCAGATGGTTTTATCCGGGATCAACGCCTGGTCTTCCTACAACATTTACTGGCAACATTGGTAGATTTCCTATGGGAGTAGGTACTAATGACCGGACCGTTCTATTGGCTTTCTCTTCAACATCGATAACCGAGGGAGGATCTATCAGTGTCTCTCACACAGATGCAGCAGGTGCAACTTCAGTCCTTCCTTTCGTGGACAGCTCACTGACTATTGTTTCCGAAAGTAACATGAATTGGACAATTGCCCAATCTGGATTGAACCTGGGAACAAGAACCATGAACATTCAAATTACTGCCGGTGGTATCTGCGGTGTTAATGCATTGGCTGATATCGATTTTACGCTTGGCACTTCAAAGGCTGGAGGTGCATATGTCCTTGCCTGTGGATCGTTTGGTTGTCCCTCGATGTCCAGAACGGGAATGTCTCTTACTGATGTTGCAAACATATTCTATGTCGGGGCGACAAACGAATCATCCCTCCCAGTTGAACTTTCATCCTTTACTTCAATTGTTAATGTAAGGGATGTTAATCTTAATTGGAATACCCAAACAGGACAGAACCTAAACAATTTTGTTATCGAAAGAGCAACATATGATGGCTTCGTTAATAACTTAAACTGGACTCCGGTTCAATCTGTTAAAGCTAATTTGTCGGGCACTGTTCCAAGCCATTATTCGTTCACTGATAAAAACATCGATGCAGGTAAATACCAATACAGACTTAAAATGATTGATTATGATGGGTCCTTTAAATACAGTAAAATAATTGAAGCTGTAATAACTTTACCTGCTTCTTTTGAATTAAGCCAGAATTTTCCTAACCCCTTTAATCCAACTACTAAGATAAATTATAACTTGCCGAATGATTCAAAAGTTACTCTGGAAGTCTACAATATTATCGGTGAAAGGATAGCCCAGCTTGTTAACGAACAACAATCTGCAGGTTATTACTCGGTTAACTTTGGTAAGTCCTCTTCTAATATTACTTCAGGTATTTACATTTACAAGTTTACTGCTCAGGATAATACCGGGAAGAGTTTCTCATCAGTTAAGAAAATGATGCTTCTCAAATAATAATTGCAGAAGTGTCAGCAAACTTCAATGCATATGGCGGAGTTCCTCTCCGCCATATTTATACCAGTTTCAGAAAAATGAAATAGATGAAATACTTTGTGTATCTTTTATCTTTTTTACATAAGTTTCGGCACAATCCACCTCGTCCCTCAAGGTAAAAAGCCTGTATAAATCTGCATTGATGGTATCGATGTCGGTGTATTTCAGATAATCCTCTTTATCAATAATACGTCTGTGAGGAGAACAGGAGGCAAGTATTTCCTTTTCTAATTTGGTTACCCTATATTCAAATATAGTCTCCATAATAGCCTATGGAAAT
>JARLHD010000364.1 GCA_031292435.1 Ignavibacteriaceae bacterium | reverse complement strand
GAGATTGCCAGGAGTACCAGCAGGAACACAAAAGCGATCCTATAAAACAATGTGTTAAATAAGTTGGTCATTGAATCTGTATCCCGAGCCCCAGCTCGTTAAAATAAATTGAGGGTCACTGACATCCTTTTCAATTTTGCTTCTAAGTCTATTTATATGAGAATTAACGGTATGTTCATAACCTTTATGCTGATATCCCCAAATAATATTTAGCAAGTTTTCCCGGGAATAGACACGACCCGGGTGAGAGGCAAGCAAATAAAGCAGATCAAACTCTTTAGGGGTAAGATCCATTTTCCGGTTATTGACTAAAACTTTATGGGACGCTATTTCAATTACGATATTTTTATAATTGATATCTTTTTCATCCTTATCCGTTTCCTTGATTAATTCCACCCTCCGGAAGATTGCCTTTACCCGGGCAATAAATTCCCTTATACTGAAAGGTTTAGTGATATAATCATCAGCTCCTAATTCAAGTCCAAGGACTTTATCTATTTCTTCAGATTTGGAAGTTAGCATTAAAACCGGAGTGAGTATTCCTGATTGTCTGATTTCCTTACAAACATCAAGACCATTCATACCTGGAAGCATGATATCGAGAACGATGAGATCATAATTTTCGAATTTAGCTTTATTCAGACCTGATAATCCATTATACTCTTTTGATATAATACAACCTATATCCTTAAGGTGGATTTCCAGGAGGTCTGAAATTTCCTTATCATCTTCAATAATTAAGATGTTCTTCATTTCGAAAATACCATGTTAGGATTAAATATAAGGAAATAACATACTTAACAAAAGAAATGATTTTACCGAAAAACCTTAGAGTCAATTTTCGGGAGGAGTTCGGAGGATAGTAGTTGACTGGATACCTTCAGCAATTTCGGGAATTATACCTTTTTGCCTATAGACCGGGCGGATCAAGGTTTTAAACATAGGAAGCTTGTAGGCAAAAATGGTTCCGGCAATTAAACAAAACCCACCTCCGAAAATAAGAGTATGGGGGGCACCAATCATGCTAGCGAGTCCACCGAAAATAAGGCTCCCGAAAGGGGTCATTCCCATAAAAGCCATTGTGTAATAGCTCATAACCCTTCCTCTCATTTTATCATCCACAATTGTCTGGAGGATGGTATTGCATGAAGCCATATGAATCATCATCGACATTCCAGTAACAACAAGCATTACGAGGGAGAAAATCAGATTATGTGAGAAAGAAAAGATTATCAGGCTAACACCAAATAAAACTGCGGCAGAGGATATAATCTTTCCCAGACCGCGAACAGTTTTCCTGGAAGCGAGGTAAAGAGCACCGCATAAAGCGCCCACACCAATGGCACCGACCAAAAAACCTAATGTATGGGCACCACCCTTTAATATTTCGCGTGCAAATACAGGCATTAGTATAGTATAAGGCATACCGGCAAGGCTTAACATTGCAATCATGAAAAGAATAGTCCTTATGGGAATAAACCGCCAAGCATATTTAATCCCCTCCTTTAATCCTGCAAGGACATGTTTACCTTCATGTGAATGTTTTACATAATTTATTCTCATTGCAAGCAAGGAAATGATTACAGCTAAATAGCTAACAGCATTTAATAAAAAGCATGTTCCTTCCCCTACTGCAGCAATTACCAGCCCTGCTATTGAAGGTCCTATTAATCTTGCAGCATTGAACATTGAAGAATTCAGAGCGATTGCATTACCCAAGTCCTTCCTATCCTCGATCATTTCAACAATAAACGACTGGCGGGCAGGGATATCAAAACCATTAACCAAACCAATAAAAACATTAAGTAAAACAAGGTGCCAGACTTGAACACCACCGGAAAGAACAAGGTAGGCAGCCATAAAAGCCTGTACCATAGACAAAGTTTGGGTAATTACAATAGTTTTATGCTTATCCCACCTGTCAAGAAAAACCCCGGCAAAGGGAGATATAAAAAAAGTAGGTATCTGGCTGGAAAAGCCAATCAATCCAAGCATGAATGCAGAATTTGAAAGTCTGTAAACGAGCCATCCCATTGCAAGGCTCTGCATCCAGGTCCCGATTAAAGAAACTAATTGACCGCTAAAGAATAGTTTATAATTCCTATGACGTAATGCTCTTAGGAGATTCTGAATTTTCATTAATCAACGAAAGTTATTAAACATAAATATTCAATAATTACATAAATTAAAATATAATAGAAGTAAGAATATCCCCGAGTATTCTATTTAACCATTCCGATTTGTTTTAACCATTTGATGCATGACTCAGGCCATGTAGATTCGGTTCCACCGTTTTTAGCTAATCCGAATCCATGCCCCCCCTTTGAATAAATGTGCAGTTCAGCAATAACTCCTTTATTTTTAAGAGCGGTATAATAGTCAATACTATTTTGAACAGGAACAGTCCTATCATTTTCTGCCTGAAATATAAAGGTTGGCGGAGTATTCTTAAGAACATGAAGTTCATTGGAAAAATATTCAATATGGACTGAATCGGGAGTATTACCAAGCAGATTTTTTCTTGACCCTGTGTGGGTGTTTAATTCATTCATTGTAATTACAGGATAACCAAGGATGGCAAAATCAGGGCGGGCACTGGTTGAATCTGAGTCATATATTTTTTCATTAAACCGTGTAGACAGAGAAGAGGCAAGATGACCTCCTGCCGAAAAACCGGCAACACCTATTTTATCCGGATTTATATTCCATTCCAAAGCATGGCGTCTTGTTATCCTAACAGCTTCCTGCAAATCCTGCAGGGGTCCGATTGATTTATTTATCATTATAGTATCATTAGGCAGGCGGTATTTAAGGATTATTGCTGTAATTCCATTACTATTGAGCCATTGGGCAATATCAGAGCCTTCGTTATCAATTGAAAGCCGCCCATATCCCCCGCCGGGACAAATAATAACCGTTGTACCATTAGATTTTTTTTTATCGGGGAAATATACTGTCATTGTTGGATTGATGACTTTGGCTATCCTGATTTTTCCATTTTCGATTCTTACAGTATCCTCTCTGAAGCCTGGAAATTCAATCGCCCCGGGTATTTTTCCATTCCAGATATTCAAAACAAAGGGTTGAGCTTTTATTTTTACAATCATAATACTTACAATAAATATAAAAGCAAGTAATTTCATGTATCGGCCAATCTCCATGGAAAAGTAAAACACTCTTCATCAAACAGAGAGTAATCAGCTTTACCATTTACAACCAATGTTTTTATATACATGGCTCCTTTAAGCAATGCAATTCCTTTATCGAATGTTTTTCCTGTCCTGCTGCGATCATCAACCAGGAGTATTTTTTTATTAAAATAATCGAAATTAACCGGCTTCAATAAAACCGGTTCTTCATATTGTGGTTGTTGTTTTTCATTCCTGAAGTTAAGCCAGAGAATTTCGAAATCAATCAAAAGCCTTTGCTGAATCAGGGCGGCTGGAAATATTCCCCCTCTGGCTATCGCAACTATAGTATCGAAATCTTCATGAAAATCAATTGCTTTAATCTTATTTAGGATTTCATCAATTGTTTTTGAATTCATAATCCTTCAGGGTTATTAGAATTGCAAAACCAAGGATAACCTGAAGTGCCATTCCCGGAATTCCTATAATTATTGAATTATAGGTATTTTGGATAGATCCAGTAACCATCCACTGTACAAATCCTCCGGCAATCTGATATGATAAAACCACAGTAGTTAAAAGAAGAAGCGAAATCTTTTTAGTTTTCTTTGAAATATATGCGGAAATAAAAACGAGCAGAACAGATTTTCCTATTATATCTAGTAGCATAGCTGAAGGCGGATTGCCAAAAAGCAGGTTGTTTAATAATGGAGAAATAAGGGCTGTTAGCAGACCTGCTTTTATTCCAAATTTATATGAGCTAATCAGAGTAAAGAAAAAAAGCGGAAGCAGAATTTTCCCTCCATTAGGAATTGCATGGCATAGGTAGGGTAAAACAAGATTACCGGCAGTAAACAAAAGAACAAAAAGATAAAGTCTAACCTTCTTTAATTGGATCTCTTCGGGGTGAAAGTAATACCCCGTAAGGGCAATTTCTGATACCATATTTATACCTATGAATAATATTTTAACACAAAATTAATAAATCTCTTTATGAAAAAGATATATATTTTAATAGTTATGACAATTTAATAAAGTTAACTTTAATATTATTCCGGTTAAATAGCTGATAACTTTACTTTAAATTCATAGTCGATTGGATTATTATTACCTGAAGTTCCACCTTTTCTATTACCCATACCACCGCCGCTCCCACCGCGACCACGGCGTCCGCCTCCCATTCCTTCACCCGATCCTCTTGGACTACTCTCCTGATCATTATCCGAAACTTTATTCTGACCTTTGCCAGAGTCAAATTTAACTCTAATATTATCCTGCGGTTTAGCCTTAAAAACAAACTGAGTAAATTCTTTATTATTGGTAAGTGGTATTTTTAATTCATACACCAACTGATTCATAGTATAACCAATCTTTGCTTTGAATCCCTTTTCGACATCAGGTGAAGAACTAAATACGCCAATATTATTTTCATCCACAATAATTAATTCATTCTGGACCTTCAATAGTTTCTGAATCCGACCATTTATGTCTGCCGCATCCATATTATCACCTTTATCATTCACTACAGAGCGAAAATCTTCGGATGATTTTCTTACCGGATATTCAATTCCAATAACATCCTTTGAATCTGAAGGATATAACCAAACAGTTAATCCTGAAGATAAGATTCTTACAATTTTCCTGTTATCTGAAGTAATAAAACATATATATAAATTCTCGTCATCATTTTTGAATGCGACTGCTACGTTTTCATCTTTTACAGAAGTAAACTTATTTCCCCAATCCTGCTGATTTCCATCAACAACGATTTCATTATTATTACGGGAACTAACAACTTCGGGTACAGAAGAGCAGCCATAGAAACCAAAAATGAGTAAACAAAGAAAACTTGTCCAAAATGGAATCGCGGGAAATTGATATTTTGTCATTATAATTAACTTATTTGTGGGAAAGAATAAAATTATTTTCGATATCATTTAGGCAATTATTATGAAAAAAGGTTTAAAGGATGAATAAGAATAGGTGATTAATTTTGTCTTAAATCACTATCTACTTCACTAAAACCAGGTTCCCAATCAACACCTCCGCAAGGGAGTGATTCCAAAGTAGGGTGTTTATCATATTTCATACAAAGAACGGCAGTTTTATCAAAATGTTTACATGATGAACAAAGAGTTGATTCTATTATATCTTTATTTTTTTCTTCGAAGAGTTTATAATGAATAATAGTGGGATGAATAATAATACCATAAATACTCATCAAACAAATAACCCACCACAGCTCAAAATTTATATAACTGCGCAGAATCCACATAGCAGGGATAACAACTGCTGTCCTCATTATTGTCCAGAAAACTACATCGCCCAATTATATACCACTTTTTTTTATAAAATATAATTTAATTAAAAATAAATTGCACAGGTAAAATAAATACCAGTTTCACCATCGGGTACATTACCTTTTCTTTTGTGACCATGCCGGAGATTGGTTTATTATTTTTTTATAAACAGGGCAACTTTTATCATGACCGTTAGGCAGATATCCGATACTTACTAAAAACTCATTAACAATTTCGCCTCCGGTAAACTTGAATTGTTTCTTAAAAATCTTAACCCATTCTTCCAAAGTTTTAGGATAGTGTTTATCTAACCAGTTTTCAAAGGAACCGAATTCTTTCTGAAGTTCTAATATCCTTTTAGCGTTTTCAATAACCGAAGTAATTTTTAATCTGTTCCTGATTATTCCCTCATCTGACAATAGGCGGTCGATATCTTTTTCTTTGTAGGCGGCTACTTTACTAATATTAAATTTATGAAAGGCTTTATGAAAATTGTCCTTTTTACCTAGAATCATCGACCAGTTTAATCCTGCCTGATTTATTTCAAGGCACAACCGTTCAAAAAGCTTGTTATCGTCATGTAATGGAAAGCCATATTCTGTATCGTGGTATTTTCTATGAAGATTTTCTTCGTCCAGATTTTTTACAAAGTCACAATATGAAGCCATAATAATATCCGCCCAGGTTTTAATTTCCAAATATAAACGGTTTTGTTTTAATGTTCTGTTAGTTTTATCCTGATAAATTGATTCATACTTACCCAGAAAGTACTTTTCCCCGTCCCTATCTATTTCTAAAAAAATACGATTTCAGATATTCTCCTTAGTATTGTCTATCATTGAATTTAATTATCTTCACTAAACAAACTTCCAATAATTAAGATTTCAGTAAATGACAAGATTTATTGCCCATAGAGGTGAATCTTTTATTGCTCCGGAAAATACAATAGCGGCAATTAAACTTGCGTGGAATAATAATGCTGATGGTGTGGAAATTGATGTCCGTTTATCAAAAGATAATAAAATTGTCGTCATTCATGATTCAGACACAAAAAGGACATCAGGGATATCAGGTAAAGTAAAATTCTTAACATTAGACTCCATAAAAAAACTTGACGTCGGAATCTGGAAGGGAAAGAAATGGCTGAATGAAAGAATTCCCACCCTTGAAAAAGTTCTTGAAAATGTCCCTCCCGGCAAATTCGTAATGATTGAAATTAAATGTTCGATAGCTATTCTTCCATTGCTTAGAAAACTTCTTCATAAAACATCAATCAGGAATTCACAAATAAAGTTAGCCGGATTTGGCCTGAGGAAAATGGCTGAGATAAAAAAAGCAATGCCTCAATTTGAAGTTTTTAGGATAAAAAGAGTTGACCGGGAGAATATTATTCTAAATTCCTATCGAATTAGCAGACTTATAAAATCCGCAAAGAAAAATAACCTAGATGGAGTTAGCCTTTCATATTCAGGGTGGTTAAGTAAAAAGAAAATTGGAAAGATACAGTCCTCAGGTTTGAAAGTCTTTGTATGGACAGTTGATAATCCGCGCAGAGCTTTAAGATTAATGAATTCCGGAACAGATGGGATTATTTCAAATAAACCGACATGGTTAAAGGAAAATATTAAAGCCCGGCAACCCGGGCTATAATAATTATGTATCAGGAAGATTATATTACAGGCAGTTCTAATATGGCATTTTCCATTTCCTTTGGATGGAAATCTGTATTTTCCAATGTTCCGGAAAAATATGTAGCATAAGAACCAAGATCCAAAAGACCATGACCGCTCAAATTAAAAGCAATTGTTCTGCTGACCCCTTCCTTTTTGCAAAGAAGAGCTTCATCAATCGCAGATTTAATCGCATGCGTTGCTTCAGGAGCGGGAAT
>JARLHD010000363.1 GCA_031292435.1 Ignavibacteriaceae bacterium | reverse complement strand
ATCCGCGGCATCAATTGATGGGAAACAAAATTATTCGTCAATAAAGAAAATGATTCTGTTGAAATAATTTTTATAGGCTTACTTCCTTCAAATAAGAATTATATATATAATAAAACAAAAGGCTGCCCGGGAAATCAGGCAGCCTTTTAATTATTTTAATTCTTCTATTCTACTTTCGCTCTCAACGAATCCCAGATCATATAAACACAAATCACTGCAAACATTACCAGTGCTAATAATGCTGCAGCATTTGAATCAGTCCAGTCTTTGTTTACCCAGTTGAAACCTGCATACCTGATTATAGCACTTATTACTCCCAGCAGCGCTCCTCCTGCGATAAACCCTGAAGCAATTAAAGTTCCCCGTTCTCTTCTTGCTGTATTTACCTTCTCATCCTTACTCCTCGTGGAAACAAAATGAGATATCAATCCTCCTATCAGCAGCGGTGTATTTAGCTCAAGCGGAATATACATTCCTAATGCAAATGCTAAAGCCGGAACTCCGATCATTGTCAATATCAGCGACATAAATGCACCTGCTATATAAAGCATCCAGGGCGCCGGCTGGTTGTCCATCAATGGTTTTATTACTGCAGCCATTGCGTTTGCCTGTGGGGCAACTAAAGCCCCTTCACCTGAAAATCCATATGTCTTGTTTAATATTAGTATTACATAACCCACCGTTGCAGCAGCTACTAGTGTTCCTAAAAATTTCCAACCTTGCTGTTTGTATGGCGAGGATCCAAGCCAGTATCCCACTTTTAGATCGGTTATAAATCCCCCCGCCATTGACAACGCCGTGCACACAACCCCTCCGATTATAAGCGCTGCTACCATTCCTGCGCTTCCTTTAAGTCCTACTGAAACAAGTATCAATGATGATAAAATAAGTGTCATCAATGTCATCCCGCTCACTGGGTTTGTCCCTACAATGGCAATAGCCGTTGCTGCAACAGTTGTAAATAGAAAAGCAATTATTATCACAATTGCTAATCCTACTATGGCATATAACCAGTTGTTTACTACTCCAAATTGGAAAAAAAGAAGTATACCAATGGCTGTTACTACTATTGCCATTGCAATAAAACTCATCGGTAAATCTCTGTGAGTCCTTAATTTATCCTCTCCCCCGGCTTTCTTACCAAAAATTTCTCTAACCGCTAATGAAAAAGCCGCACCTATAATTTTAGATGAACGGATAATTCCAATAACTCCAGCCATCGCAATTCCACCAATACCTATGTGCCTTACATAATTCCTGAATATCTCCTCGGGTGTCATGTTCGCAACAAGATTTGTAATGTTTGCACCTAATGGTGTTGTTAATCCGCCCCCTATATACGATACAACTGGAATAAGTAAATACCACGATACAAAGGATCCTGCGCATATAATTGCTGTATATTTTAATCCGGTTATATAACCAAGACCCATTACAGCAGCTCCTACATTAAGCCTGAATACTAATTTGAATTTATCGGCAACGGCAGCCCCCGCTGTCCATACTCTTGTTGTAAAAACTTCGTTCCACCATCCGAATGAGGCAATTATAAAATCATAAATCCCCCCTATAATTCCGCTTACAACTAAAACAACCGCCTGGTTTCCTCCTTTCTCTCCTGCAACTAAAACTTCAGTTGTTGCCGTAGCTTCAGGAAATGGGAACTTGCCGTGCATATCGGAAACAAAATATTTACGGAAGGGGATTAGAAATAATATTCCTAACACTCCTCCGAATAATGATGCAAGAAATATTTTATAAAAATCTGCCGCCAGGTTCAGTATCAATAACGCAGGTATCGTAAAAATAGCTCCCGCTACTACTACTCCCGATGCCCCTCCGATTGATTGTATAATTACATTTTCCCCTAGTGCATTCTTTCTCTTCGTTGCTGCCGATAACCCTACTGCAATTATTGCAATCGGGATAGCAGCTTCAAATACCTGCCCTATTTTAAGTCCTAAATATGCTGCCGCTGCCGAAAACAATGCCGCCATCAGCAATCCCCATATTACAGAATAAGTACTTATTTCGGGCACAATCTTGTTCCCAGGCATTACCGGCGAGTATTCTTCACCCGGTTTTAATTCTTTATATGCATTTGAGGGAAGTCCCGTTAAATCAGTCTGTTTTTCAAGATCACTCATAAGATTACCATAATTATTAAATGAATAAATTTATTAGTTATGAGGTTTAAACTTATGCGATAAAATTAGTAAGAATTTTGTTCATTAGGCAATATAATTTCTAAAATTCAGAATAAAAGACTTATTTTTATATCATGTTTGGAAAATTATATATCGTTTCTACCCCGATAGGCAATTATGATGATATTACTCTCCGCGCCTTAATTATCCTAAAGTCCGTTGATCTTGTAATCTGTGAAGAATACAGGGAGGGAAGAAGGCTCCTTGCCTATTATAAAATTGAAAAAGAGCTTACCGAACTTAATGAACATAATGAAAAAGAAGCAGTCGACGATATTCTTATGCAAATTATCAACGGGAAAAACGTCGCTCTTATATCCGATTGTGGTACCCCTTTATTTTCCGACCCCGGTCACCTTCTCGTCGATGTCCTTATAAGTCAGAAAATCCAGATAATACCTGTACCCGGTGCCTCTTCGATAATGACCGCTCTGGTTGGCTCCGGTTTCGATATCGAAAAGTTTTATTATTATGGATGGCTCTCCCCTAAAAAAGATGAAAGAAGAGCTCAGCTTATCCGCCTGAAAGGAATCCATGAAGTAATAATATTGATGGATACCCCTTACCGGTTAAAATCTCTCCTGACTGATGTAGCAAAAATACTTGGAAATAATACTCCTGTTGTCTTAGCCTATCAGCTTACTATGGGAAATGAAAAATTTCACAGGGGCACTGCCGTTAGTGTCCTTAATACAGCCGAAAAGAATAACCT
>JARLHD010000362.1 GCA_031292435.1 Ignavibacteriaceae bacterium | reverse complement strand
TGTTGGGAACATATCGCAGCAATAAAGTAATGTGTTTCCGCTATCGGATATTTTTATCAACTGCTGCCCGAATGTATGCCCGTTTACAACAATAAATTCTATATTATCATCAAACCTGGAATTCCCGTCAATTAAATCTAATACCCCGGCTTCAACTAAAGGAATGAAATTATCCCTTATGTAACTGCCCTTGTCCTTCTCGGTGGATTTCAATGCCCATTCTAAATTCTGCTTCTGTACATAATATTTAGCAGATGTAAACGTAGGAACTAACTTACCGTCCAAATTACTTGTCGATCCTCCTGTGTGATCAAAATGCAGGTGGGTAAGTATTACATCAGTTATATCATCAAGAGTAAGTCCGGCTTTTAATAGCTCACTTTGCAATGAGGTTGTCTCTTGATCAATGTCATATATCGATTTTGATTTTTCATCCCATTTATTCCCCATACCGGTATCTATTAAAATATTCCTCCCTTCCTTCTGCAATAATAGGTTTCGTGTTGTTAATTTGATCCTGTTTAGACTATCTGGAGCATTCGTTTTCTCCCATAATGGCCTCGGAATTATGCCAAACATCGCTCCACCGTCAAGTTTAAAGTAACCTGAAATAATGGATGTTAATTTATAGTCTCCTATCTGCATGTCTATATATTATAATAGTTAATAAATTAAATTAGTGAAGAAAACGGTAAAGTTAAAGGATAAATAACCCGGCTGATGTTTGATTAGTAGCATTGATATATGGATGTGTCTGGCACCATATATTCAAAGAGGAATAAAAAAAGGACACTGATAAGTGTCCTTTGCATTTTTACTAGTTAAACTGAAATCAAAATTATCTTCCTAATTGATCCAGATATTCCTTTTTCTTAAGAAGTTGATCTTTGTCTTCAACATGATTTTCATCTACTATGCATGCATCAACAGGACATACTTCTACACATTGAGGTGCATCATGGAAACCTGAACATTCTGTGCATTTATCTGGTACTACATAAAAGAAATCATTTGAATAAAATCCGGCAGCTCCGGAAGGAGCAGATGCACCTTCACCATAACTCACGCTGGCTAATTCCCAGTTTACACCACCCTGGTATATAGCTGTATTTGGACATTCAGGTTCACATGCCCCGCAATTGATACATTCTTCTGTTATTTTGTATGCCATAATAAGTCTCCTAAAAATTATTGTTTGCTTGTTTGTTTAAAATCTCAGCATTAAAATCTTGCTTTTATACCACGAATACTATGCCAAAGAATTAAACTGATTGTATTATTAAAAAAAACTGCTATTTTATTGAAATGTTAGGCGTGAGTATCTTTTGGTGTTAAAAAAAACAATATGTGGATTGTCATTTATAAGAATCCGGATGCTTCATTTCTTTATTTTGAACTGGGTTTAAGAGGCTGTATTCCAGCCTCTTAAATTTATCTCCCTAAACTATCTAAATATTCTTTTTTCTTTAACAAAGTATCCTTGTCTTCTACATGACCGGTGTCCGGTATGCAGCAATCAACTGGACATACTGCAGCACATTGAGGCTCATCATGGAATCCAACACATTCGGTACATTTATCAGGAACTATATAGAAGAAATCATTGGAGAAGAATCCCTCTGCGCCTGAAGGAGCAGCATTTCCATCCCCGTATGTTTTACCTGAAAGTTCCCATGTAGCCCCGCCTTCATAAATTGCTGTATTAGGGCATTCAGGCTCGCATGCACCACAATTAATGCATTCCTCAGTTATCTTTATTGCCATTAAAATTCTCCATTATAAATTTTATTTCTCTTACACCCTATATCTGAAATTCGAATTGTAAATTAACTAAAACCGTACTTAAACATCAATGCAAATATCACTATTTATATATTTTTACCAGCTCCCTGACGACCCGCCCCCTCCAAAACTACCGCCTCCGCCGCTAAATCCACCCCCTCCGCCAAATCCGCCTCCCCCAAATCCACCTCCTCCTCCAAAACCTCCCAATCCGCCTAAGAAGAATCCACCCCCTCTTCCTCCTCTCCTTCCTCTTAAAAAAGAGAACAAAATAAAGAAAATAATGCCTAAAATTGAAAATATGGGGGGAAAATGACGCTTTCCGGTTGTTTGATTGTCTGCTTTATATTCACCGGCAATAGCCGAAAATATAGCATCTAACCCTGCATTTGTACCTGCGTAAAAATCATTCTGTATTAAATAAGGTTTTATTACATTTCTTATTATTGAACTCGAAAGCGCATCCGGTAATATTCCCTCCAGTCCATAACCTACTTCAATTCTTAACTTATGATCATTTTTCACTATAAGTAAAAGCACACCGTTATTGTTCTTTTTTGTACCTATATTATTTTCCTTGGCTACATCATATGAATAATCCTCAAGAGGATACCCTTCCAGCGTCTCAACCATCAGGAATACTACCTGGTTTGAGGTTGAATCTGAGTATGCCTGCAGCTTTGAATTTAATGCCGCAGTTTGCTCTGGACTAATTGTACCGGTTAAATCAGTTGCCCAGGTAGAAAGCTTTGGTATCTCTGGCTTCTGGGCAGATAATGTAATACTAAAAAGTAAAAATAAAAGTAGTGCTTTCATATATTCCTAAAATTCTACCTTGGGCGGCGCCTCTGAACCTGCTGTTGATTTGAAATATTCTTTATATCTGAATCCGAATATTCCTGCAAATATCGAACCTGGGAATCGCCTTATGCTTACATTGTATTGCTGTACAACCTCGTTGAAGTTCCTTCTTTCAACAGCTATCCTGTTTTCAGTCCCCTCAAGTTGTGCCTGTAACTGAAGAAAATTTTCATTCGCTTTCAGGTTTGGGTAGTTTTCAACTGTAACCAGCAGCCGCGAAAGTGCGCCGCTTAAGTTCCCCTGCAATTGCTGGAACTTGGCAAATGCCTGCGGGTCATCTAACACTTCTTTGGTTACATTCATTTGGCTTACCTTAGCTCTTGCTTCTGTAACTTCCGTTAAAACTCCTTTCTCAAAATTTGCATATCCTTTAACTGTATTTACCAGGTTAGGGATAAGATCAGCTCTCCTCTGGTATTGGTTTTCAACCTGGCTCCAGCTTGAGTTTACTGCTTCATTCAAATTAACAAGCTTATTATACGATCCTACTCCCCACATTACCAAAATCAGTATCAAAAGCAGGATTCCACCGGCTATAGATAATCCGATAATCATCCCTCTTTTCATTTGGACCTCCTATATTTTTTAGAAATGAATAGTATTTTAATGACGAGAATTTATTCAACTGGACTAATTTAATCTTTTAATTTATCATGTTTTTATTGAATATCCAATAAAATTGTGATGGATCACCCTTAAGGTTTCTCCCCTTTATAAACATTCTGTAAATAAATAAGAGCATTGTTGGATATTTCTAAATTCTTATCTATAGCAAACTTCTCTGCATTTTGATTGCTCCCATTGTAAAATCTTAACCATAGAAATTCAGCTACCATTATTCCGTCAAAGATCCGGTTCGCCTGAAATGCAGTTATAGTGGTATATCCCCATAAAATGTTCCACCCTAATGATAATATTCCACTTAAATAATTCCCCGTGTATATCTGCCCGGCACCGGGTATAAAGAAGGATAAAATTTTAGCCTCTGTTACACTGTATTTTTGATTATCAATGCTGTCACAAAACCTTCCTAATTCATTTTGTTTTGATATTCTCCTGAATTGATCCGATGCCTTGTCCCACTCATCTGAAAAAATATAAGCCCAGCCTTTCCAGTAATTGATCTCCTCTTTTTTACCATTAAATCTGGGTTCCTTGTCTAATGCATTTAATAATGATAAAGCCCTACCGGTCGTCCTCCGAAGGATATTTATCTTAACCGTGTTTATCCTGCAGTTATATATTTCATCCGTATTTGTTGCTGCTATCTCCGCTCTTGCGAAATAATTTAGCGCATCTGTAAATTTCGCCCCCTTCTCATAACACTCCCCGATCAGTTCATTTGCTGTATAAGAATATCTTTTACTGCTGTCGAAAAAGATTAATCTTTTCAGCTCTGTAATAGAATTAAAATATTCTTCGTTCCGGTATAATGCTTCTGCTTTAGTTAGCTGTTCATCCAGTTGATTCTGTGGATGTATTATTGTAACAGCAAAAAGTATTATGATTAAAGTGCTATTTACAGAATTCATAATCTGGTACAAAATAATCTTTTTCTTCAAGAAATAGTTTCATGTCAGAACTTAATCTAAAGTTTACCTGTGCATTGTATATTTGAGCAGAAGCCGCCGATCCGTATATATTCCCCCCATAAAAGAATGCTGTCAATCCTGTAAATAACCATTCTCTGAATTTATGATTTGCCTTAAAATCAGTGTAAGCTATATATCCCATTAATCCCGTTACTAAAAATGCTATTATCCCATCGCTGTATTCTTTAGTATATATTTTCCCTAATCCAGGAATTATAGTAGATAAAAGTGCCGCAGTTAATTCACTCTTATAAGGAGGATTTGTTTTCCTGTCATAGAAATCTGATAATTTGCCTCTCTCATTTCCCTCAAAAGGTGAAATAAAAATCTCTTTAGATGGCAAAGGTTCATAATCAAATAAATATGCAAACGATTTCAATTGTTTTACAGAAGTATAATTCCCATTTTCTGTATTTAATGAACCATAATTGCCTGATAGGAATTGCGATTTGAAAAACTCAGCTTGTGCATCATTATAGAAAAATGAGTTGCTTCCAATCTGTGAGAAATTGACTGATGCAGAATCATAATCCCCCATCTTTAGATAAGCTAATCCTATTTTAAATCGGATAGTATCGCTTGCAGCCAAACCTGGCACTTCTTCGTATTCATTAACAGCCCTTAGATAATCTTTCTGGCAATAAAGATAATCTGCAAATTGCTTCCTGTTTTCTTTTGAATATAAATTTACATCCTGTGAATACGAAATACCTTGAAGTAGTGTTAAAAATAGAAAGGGGAGTAATATATTTTTCATACAAGGTGTTATTTATTAACTGCCACACCTGCAGATATATATTTAATCTTGCTTTCATCTAAAGTATATAACGAAGGGGGGTCGTAAAAATGTTTGTTTCTGGCAATAGGGTAGTGCGACATTCGTCCGAAAATATCCATATCCCTTGTAAAACGGTCCGCGAACATAAATGTTCCCTGGATTATATTTGTCTCCTTGACCGATTGTAGGAAAAAGGATGAACAGGTTGGACTGAAAGGACAATTATCTCCATCAACATCTGATATGAATAACCAATATACCACTACTGCAGATTTCAAAAATATCTGACCTGCGTTGTCTCCGCTGATGCTGTAATTTCTTTGCCCGGAATCCCTGGTCATTTCGTATGAAACATTAGCTTTGCCCCATTTCTCCCAATCGGTTTGTGAAAATAAAACCGTCACCCATAAACAAAATATAAGAATCATTTTAAATGACACAGACACCTCACATCAACGCCGCCCGCTTTGAATTTCTTATTTATTATACTCATCTAATAATGATCTTGAAATAACCATCTTCTGGATCTCTGATGTCCCTTCATATATTTCCGTAATCTTGGCATCTCTTAAATATCTTTCCACAAGATATTCTCTTACATAACCATATCCGCCATGGATTTGGATTGCTTCAAGTGCGCATTCCACAGCTATTTTGCTTGAATATAATTTTGCCATTGCCGCCTCATTGTAATATTTCTTATCGGCATCTTTCATAGCTGCTGCTTTAAATGTTAGTAGTTTTGCGGCATCTACCTTTACAGCCATGTCCGCCATCTTAAATTGGATTGCCTGGAAATTTGAAATCGATGAACCGAATGCTTTCCTTTCATGTGAATATTTTACTGCTGCATTAAGTGAAGCTTCCGCTATTCCAATTGCTTGAGATGCAATCCCTATGCGCCCTCCGTTTAATGTATTCATTGCAAAATTAAATCCTTTCCCTTCATCCCATAATAAATTACACTTTGGAACTCTGCAATTCTCAAAAGTCAGTGAACATGTATCAGAACTCCTGATTCCTAATTTATCCTCCTTTTTACCATGACCAAAACCCGGTGTCCCTTTCTCTACAAGAAATGTTGAAATGCCTTTATGCCCTAAAGATTTATCCGTAGTTGCCATAACAAGATAATAATCGGCAGTTGTGCCATTGGTTGTCCAGTTCTTTATACCGTTAAGTACATAAAAATCACCGTCTTTGTCAGCAGTTGTCTTTTGCTTCGTTGCATCACTTCCTGCTTCCGGTTCCGAAAGAGCAAAAGCACCAAGCTTTTCCCCTTTGGCAAGTGGTATAAGATATTTCTCTTTAATATAAGGTGAGCCGTATTTTTCTAACCCGAAGCATACAAGTGAATTATTAACTGACATAATAACTCCAACACTCGCATCAACTTTGGAAATTTCAATCATAGCCAGTACATAACTTATTGTATCCAGTCCTGCCCCTCCATATTCTGGTGAAACCATCATTCCTAAAAAACCAAGCTCCCCTAATTTCTTCACAATTTCAGTAGGGAACTCTGCATTAATATCCCTGTGAATTGTAGAAGGAGCTATCTCGGATTGAGCAAAATCCCTTGCCGCTTGTTGTATCATTACCTGTTCTTCACTGAAGTCAAAAACCATGATTTGAATTTCCTATATTTATTAAAGTATTCTAAAAATAACTTAATAAATGAATTTTAGCAAAGTGTATTATTCGCCTGACACTACTGACATTTTAACTGACTTTATTTGAACATACGCTCTCCTCTCAGAATTAATTGAAATTAGAAATAATATCCTATATGTTTAAATGTGCCTATGCAAATATTTAGTTAAAGATGAGCAGGCTAAGATTCCATTGATTAAATTATTAATCATCCTTACCACAATGGATTACTAAATGAAAAATTTAGTCGTACCAAATATCCCTGTAAAGCTCCTGGTCATTTTCCTGTCATTCATTTTTGTGAATGTAACCTATTCCCAACCGGGGAGGATTTCCCTCGGTTTCCATATATTGTAGCACACATAATTAAAAGTGGAGTCCAGAAACCACAAATCAAACGGGGCGTAACCGAAAAGCCATATGAGTAGGAAAATTAAAAGGAATCTTTATGGATGCTCAAAAAGTCGATATGTTCTTAATGGTCAATGCCAAATATTTTGAAAGCCA
>JARLHD010000361.1 GCA_031292435.1 Ignavibacteriaceae bacterium | reverse complement strand
CGGTGTGGTGGAAAAAGCTTTGAAGGATTTGAATATAAATCCCGAAAAAAGAAATCCTATGAATACTTAAAGTGATGAAAGAAATCATAAAATTATCTATATAAGGTTTTTGTAATGGTTGAAGAATTTAAATTACCCGAACTGGGGGAAAATATAACTAGTGCTGATGTCCTGAATGTGCTGATAAAGCCGGGAGATACAATTGAAAGAGATCAGACAGTTATTGAAATTGAAACTGATAAAGCTACAATAGAAGTACCTTCTACTGTTGATGGGGTTATAAAAGAAGTTTTAGTTAAATCCGGGGACAAGATAAATGTTGGAGCAGTAATCTTTAAGGTTGAATCTACTCCTTCGAAAGAAATCAGTATAAATTCTTCTATCCCGGTTTCTCAAACGGATCTTCCTAAAGTTTCAGGGAAAACTAAACAGGATAGTGCATCAGCTTCTCCTGCTATATCAGATACTTCAAAAAGCTCCGCCCCAAAATCATCTAAGGATGAGCTCCCTGCTGAACTTCATATTGTAGATTTTATACTTCCGGAACTTGGCGAAAATATTGAGTCTGCTGATGTGTTAAATGTGTTGGTAAAAATTGGGGAAATGATAACAAAAGATCAGGGAGTCATCGAAATTGAAACAGATAAAGCTACGATTGAAGTTCCTTCTACTGTCGAAGGAAAAGTGGTTGAAATAAATATTAAACCAGGTGAAAAAGCTGAAGTTGGGGCTGTTATTTTAAAAGTGGAAGCGCTTATAAGTAGCGTAAAAAAAGAACCCACTCTGCCGAAATCAGTAGATGAGATTCCTTCCACCTTTAAAGCCGAGGGAGGTTCTTCGGCAGGTGAAAAGAAAACTGAACCGGGAGAAATTGATGACCAGCCTCCTATCCTAAAACATTCTGCGCCTGCCGCGCCATCAGTGAGAAGAATAGCCAGGGAGCTTGGAGTTGATATAAGAAAAGTAACTGGATCAGGTTCCGGTGGTAGGATTTCAATGGATGACGTTAAAGCTTATGTCAAAAGACTGAATGAAAGCAGAGATGCCCTTCCATCAGGCGGTTTT
>JARLHD010000047.1 GCA_031292435.1 Ignavibacteriaceae bacterium | reverse complement strand
TCAATTTTTAGGGTTGGGGACTTTGCAATAGATTAACACAGTATTTTCCAGAATTATAATCGAAGGAATTCCACTTCATTTATTTTGTATTTTCTAGTTGTTTATCAATATCTAACTAGCGGTAGTTCACAGTGGCTAATCCTATCTCCTACCTTCTCATGAAATTCGATCATAGTACAGTTAACTTTATGCGCATAATGATGAAAAGGTTGGAAATCCTACTACATAAAGCTTGTAATGAATTTACATGATAATGAAATATCAAAAGCGAGGTGCTTTTAATGGCAATAGCCCATAAAACTGTTATTTCTTTCGGTCTTGTAGCTATTCCAATATCAATGTATACTGCAACGCAAGATAACGACATTCATTTTAACCAGCTCCACAAAGATGATAATGGTAGGATAAAGTACAAAAAAACTTGTAGTCATTGCGGAGAGGAGATAACATCAAATAGTCTTATTAAAGGATATGAATACGATAAAGATCATTATGTCGTTGTGACTGATGATGACCTTGAGAAGATCAAGACTGAAAAGGAAAAATCCATTCAGATACTACACTTTGCGCAATTGAATCAAATATCCCCCATTTTCTATGACAAGACATATCAAGCCATACCTGAGGCAGGTGATGACAAGGCATTTGAACTGCTGCGTGCAACACTTATGAGCGAGCAAAAGATTGCCATTGGTAAGACTGTCATGGGCACCAGAGAAACGATACTTGCTATCATCCCGCGTGAGGATGGAATACTGATTTCTAAAATGTTCTATGAAGATGAACTAAAAGAGTTGCCCAAATCCTACAACAAACCCGAAGTGTCTGAGGCTGAACTAACCATGGCTAATACACTAATAAACACTATGGCTACCCCGTTTGATCCTTCTAAATATAAGGATGAGTACCAGATGAAGCTTCGTAATTTAATAGAAACTAAAATATCTGGCCAAGAAATTGTCGCATCTAAATCGGAAGCTCCAAATAATATCATTAATCTTATGGATGCCTTAAAGGCGAGTATTGAGCAAACTAAAGCTAAAGAAGCTCCTGACACTAAACTAAAACGCAGAAAAACTGCAAAAGGTGCATAATGGATCTATTTGAGGGTAAAAACATTAAACCTATGCTGATTGGTGAAATCCAAGAAGCGTTTGATAACCCTGATTATATCTATGAGTTAAAACTCGATGGTGAACGATGTATCGCTTATCTTGATAAGGACTCCACGGACCTTCGGAACAAGCGAAATATCAAGATGCTCGCAAAAGTCCCAGAACTGTCGAATATTCACAAACAAGTGAATTGTCGTTGTATTTTAGATGGTGAATTGATCGTGATTAAGGGTGGCAAGCCTAATTTTTTTGAGATTCAACGGAGATCTTTGATGTCAAACTCATTTAAAATTCAACTTGCATCATCAAAATTACCGGCCACTTTTACGGCCTTTGATATTCTCTACTATGATGATCATGAAGTCACAGAGTTACCGTTAATAAAGCGTAAAGCTCTACTTAATAAAGTCCTTATAGAAAACGAGCGCATTGCTATTTCTCGATATATTGATGAACAAGGGGTTCAATTTTATCAACTTGCCGAGCAAAATCAATTAGAAGGCATTGTGGCCAAAAGAAAGGAAAGTAAATATTA
>JARLHD010000046.1 GCA_031292435.1 Ignavibacteriaceae bacterium | reverse complement strand
ATTAAGGTAATTTGGCATGAAGAAAAAAATCCTGCTGATCGATGATGTGGAAGAAAATATTATCGTATTAAGGGAAAGGCTGGAAAAAGAGGGGTACGAAATAATCAGTGCTACTGATGGAAAAACCGGCATTGCCCTTGCTAACCGGGATATACCTGAGCTGATAATATGTGATATAATGATGCCGGAAATGAACGGTTATGAAGTTATGGATTCAATTCATAGCAGCTCCCGTACTAACACAATCCCTTTTATTTTCCTTACTGCTAAAACAGACCCCAAAGACTTCAGGGAAGGGATGCAGTTAGGTGCCGATGATTACATAACCAAACCCTTCGATAATAAGCAATTAATTAAAGCCGTCGAAACCAGGTTAGCCCGTAAAGAAATCTTTGAATCCAGGACAGAAGAAATTAAACAAAGCATATCTTATGCACTCCCTCATGAACTTCAATCCCCTCTGGCTGCTATTATGGGATTCACCCGCGTACTTATTGATGATTATAATCAAATCGAAAGAAGGAAAATTCTTGAAATAGCAGAGGATATACAGAAATCGGCAAAACGGTTAAATAATCTTATCCAAAAGGTATTATTCTCCTCAAAACTTGACTTAGTATTTAACGATCCGGTACATCTAAGGGAAATCAGAACCCATTCAATTGCTAATCCTCAAAAGGTTATTACTGATGCCGCCTCAAGGACTGCACGGGAATATGGCAGGCATGCCGACCTTGAATTTGAAATTGATAATGCCAGGCTTTATTTCTCAGAATACTACCTTAAAAGTGTTATCGCAGAACTGATAGATAATGCTATGAAATATTCAGATAAAGGCTCTAAAGTAAAAATAACCGGAGTCGCAAATGATGGTGAATATTCTTTTTATGTAATTGATAACGGGCGCGGGATGTCTGATAAGCAGGTTGAAACTTTAAGCGAATTCATCCAGTTTGAAAGGAAGAATTACGAACAGAGCGGCGCAGGGCTTGGATTATCTATTGTCAGAAAGATTATCAAATTATATGATGGAGAGTTTTATATCGAAAGTATTCCTGAAGAACAGACAATGGTAAAGCTGATTATCAGGATTATTAAGGATAATGGAATTAAAGAATAAAAAAATACTTCTTACAGGGGGATCAAGTGGCATAGGGTACGCTCTTTCCAAAAAGCTTGTACTGAAAGGGAACTCAGTGGCGGTATTAGCCCGCCGTGGTGACAGGCTTCTTCAATTAACAAATGATTGTAAAGGATCGGAAGGTAATTTATATACTTATAAATGTGATGTTACTGATAAGCCGGGGGTAAAGGAAGTTATAAGCGAAATAAATAAAACCCTTGGCGGGATAGATATTGCTATATTGAACTCAGGCATCGGCAGACCGGAAGGAATTCGAAAATTCAATTCGGAAAATGCATTTGAAATATTTAATACTAACGTAATCGGTGTTGTCAATTGCATTGAAATGCTGCTCCCCATATTGTTAACTCAGAAAAGCGGTGTAATTGCAGGCGTATCCAGTTTGGCTGATAACAAGGGATACAGCGGAAGCGGTTTTTATAGCGGTAGTAAAGCTGCTGTTACCCTGATTCTTGAAAGCCTTAGTACAGAACTTAAAAAGAATGGTATAAAAGTCATAACTATAAAACCCGGTTTTGTAAAAAGTGAAATGACTGCAAAGAATAATTTCAAAATGCCATTCATCATGGAAGCCGGTAAAGCTGCCGATATAATAATTAAGGGGCTCATTAAAGAAAAGAGGATCATACAATTTCCCCTCATTACAGCAATTGGAGCAAAGTTTATAGGTCTCTTACCCGTTAAGCTGTTTGAATTTCTTGAATCTAAGCGCCGCCCTGAGAATTAATTTGTAATTTATCCTTAGTCTTCGCTAAATTTAAGTCAGGTTTAGCGGAGACTTTTATGGGCAAATGTTTATTTGTTTTTTCCCTGTGTTGTATGATCATATATGCATCTCCCCAGGATACATGTATCATCTTTACTGAAATTATGTTCTATGCACCTTCCGGTAACAATGAATTTATTGAAGTCTATAACCGGAGTGAAACCGCATCAATAAATCTAAATCATTTCAAAATTAAATATTCAACCAGCAAACCCGACACAATTGTTTCAGCAGGATTTGGCACAATACTGCCTCCTAAAACTTATGCTGTAATATTTGAAGGGGACTATGATTTAGTTTCCGGAATATATAAAACAATTGTTCCCTCAACAGCACTAATATTAAAAATTTCAGATAATTCATTCGGATCTACCGGTATGGCCAATACTGCAAACAGACCCTTACGGTTAATAAATGCTGTAGATGATACTGTTGATTATTATACATATTCTGCTGACAATAACAGCGGTTATTCAGATGAAAAAATAAATATGAATAATGACACATCCTCAGCTAATTGGAAAAACAGTATTAAACTTTATGGTACACCGGGGGCTAAGAATTCTGTGGCATCTGTTATTGTTTCAAATAATAACTATGGGGATATAATTATTAATGAAATCATGTATGCACCGCTATCAGGGGAGCCGGAGTGGATTGAATTATTTAACAGGACAAATAATACTATTTTTTTAAAGGGTTGGTCAATTACTGATATCTATACTACTCCTGTTACAGTAATAATTAATAGCGATATATCTATTGAGCCTAAATCTTATCTTATCATTTCAAAGGATTCAACTATTTTCAATTCCCATCATGTCATCCCGGCTCCTGTTCTAAAACTAAATATCCCTCCTTTGAATAACGACGGCGATGGAGTGGTTCTTAAGGACAATACAGATATGATGATAGATTCGGTTTTATATTCCCCGCAGTGGGGCGGGACAGATGGCTATTCTCTTGAAAGAAGATCTTCGGAAATAAATACATTGCTTAGCAGTAACTGGGGCACAAGTTTGGACCATGAAAGAAGCACTCCGGGAAGGATAAATAGCCTTGCTCAAAAACAGTATGATCTATCTGTCGTGGATATTTTATTTGACCCGAAATTCCCTGTAACCGGAAATGATGTATCAGTTTCTGCTATGATAAGAAATAATGGATCTTCTGCTGCAAATAATTTTACTGCTGAGTTTTATATTAAGGAAGGATTAAATGACTGGCAGGTGCTTTCAGCAGCAAATGGAATTTGCTTGTCTGCCGGGGATTCTATAACCCTTATCGCATATAATGGTATTCCCAAAATTCAGGATACCTATACGGTAGCTGTTAAAATTATCTTTGAACAGGACCAGGACACAATAAATAATTACCTTGAAAAGAATGTAGGACCTGGGGCTTCTGAACGTTCTGTCATTGTGAATGAAATTATGTATGACCCTGATTCGGGCGAATCAGAATGGGTGGAATTAAAAAACATAACCTCTGCAGCAATAAATCTAAAAAACTGGTCGTTAAGCGATTTATTAACCACGCCAACTAAATCTATAATTACAAATCAGGATTATTTTCTACCATCCAATGAAATGGTTATAGCCGCAAGGGACAGTATTTTCTGTTTTTATCATCCTGAATTAATTAACAAAACTTTAATTGTAAATTATGGGATACTTGGAAATACCGAAGATGGAATTTTAGTCTACGATTATAGAGACGGGATAATAGACAGCGTTATTTATAAATCATCCTGGGGACATAAGAAAGGATATTCGCTTGAAAGGATATCTCAGAACAAAAGTTCAAAAGACAGCTCTAACTGGACATTATCCTTAAGCAGCGAAAAGTCCACTCCGGGCAAAAAAAACTCGGTCGTCGGTATTCCCGACGGAAAGAGAAATGATCTGGTGGTTAATGAAATAATGTATGATCCCGGTGTTGGGAATAATGAATTTATTGAATTCTATAATCTCAATAAAGATTCCTTAAATATAGGCGGATGGAGTATCGAAGATCAGCATGCGAATAGATATAAAATATCGGATACATGTTTCTATATTCCTCCGGGTTCTTATTTCCTATTGATTTCAGATACTTCAGTGCTAAAAAATTATGATCTGTTTACCTATAAAAATAAAACTGTTCTTAATTCATCCTCACTTGGTTTAACAACGAATGAACTGATTTTACTAAAGGACCTCAGAGGAAATGTTATTGACTCTGTTTATTATTCTGACAAATGGCATAATAAAAATTATATCAACACTAAGGGTAGGTCCTTGGAGAGAATAAATCCATATTTGAACAGCAATGATCAGTATAATTGGAATACTTGTGTTGATCAAAGAGGAGCAACTCCAGGTAAAAAGAATAGTATTTATACAATAAATCCTAAGGTTAATTCAGCTATATCGGTTAGTCCTAATCCCTTTTCTCCTGATAACGACGGGTACGAAGATTGTACGATAATAAATTATACTCTAAAAATTCCATATTCCCAGGTTAACATCAAAATTTACGATATCAAGGGGAGGCTTGTACGTATTCTCGCAAATAACCTATCCTCAGGCTCAAATGGTTCCGTAATATTCGATGGACGAGGTGATGATAAATTAGCTCTGCGGATAGGAATTTATATTATATTTCTCGAAGCATTGAACAGCACTACTGGACAGGATGAAATATTAAAAACCACAGTAGTTGTAGCAAGAAAACTACATTAACAATCCCCCCCTAATATTATGGGTTGCATGTTTTTCATTTACAATCCTCCCCTTAATATTATAAGATTCCTGTTTCCCATTTACTTCCAAATATAATATTTTAATCATGTAAATATGTGTCAATTGTAATTATCAGTTAAGACCAGTTTTTTACTTCATGAATTTAATATTAGTAGTTATTATCATCTACGTGCTCAATATTCCCTTCGGATACTGGCGTCAGAATGTTCGGAAATTTTCTCTCCAATGGGCTCTGTCTATCCATCTGCCTATCCCCGTAATTATTATTATTAGAATTTACAGCGGTATTGGCTTTAAGTTTATTACCTACCCCGTACTTGTTGCGGCTTTCGCTTTGGGACAGCTTACTGGTTCACTGATTTATAAAAGTAGGGTCAAAAGACAACAGCTCGCTGTGAGCGGTTGCATCATTATGGACCTTTATAGGGGTCGGAATCAAGACTAATTATATTCTGCTTTTCTAAATTATAAACGTGAAAATAACTTTTATGTTGAACGGTAAGTTTCAATAATGAATGGTTGGCTTTACTATCTGTACTGTATTAAATTTTGATCCATGATGTATAGTATTTAGGAACATCAGAAGTAAAATACTTTAATTTTAGCGCACAGCCATAAAGGCACAATATTTATTACTGGTGCCTTATTAAACCCTGGAGAATGAAATGAATAAAAATCTATTACTGCTGGTTATCTTGTCATCTGTGTTTATTTTCCCTGCCTTTGCGCAGGATAATGACTCAACATATACTCCGCCCGCTTATAGCGATACTGCAGGCAGCGGTACCGGCTGGAAGGATTGGGATAATCCCTCTGATAATGACTGGGGTAATGTCGGTGCCAATTTATTCAATATTAAGATTGAAGGCGCACCCACTATCGTTTTCAACTACGGTGTTTCCAAAATGAACCTTAAAAGTATTACCGATAAATTTGCTAAACCCGGGTTATTTGAAATTAAACTTGGGTATACTACTGAAAAATCCTTTAATGGTTCGGATCTTGTATCTAATTACAATTTCAATTATGTCCACTTAAGCAATATTACTCCTGATCTGTCCGGCAATAAAAACAGCAAAGATCTTATCACTAATTCCTGGAGCTTTGGCTTAGGTTTTTCATCCGGGTATGGATATGACCTCGGAAACGACTTTTCAATTACTCCCTACCATGTGAATTCTATTGACTGGATTGATGTAGGTATGCTAAGCACTCCTTCAAACCCTGCCGATATTAAAACAACAGATCTTTTCAATAAATCAGTCAGGTTAGGTAATAGTTTTGAGGGTGGCTTACTTTTTAAATTTAACAATTATGTCGGTCTTGATGCATCTTATGAAAGGTCAATCGTATATTCACGTCACCTCTTCTGGAAGTGGGGTGTAAGTGAGCTTATAGAAGTAGCAGGTCAGGCTCTTATCGATAAGTTTGTGGATGAAATTCTTGATTCAACTCCCGCCGCTGTCCCTGTGGTTAACTTTATATTAAAAAATGCCTTCTCCTATGGATTGTATGAACTTAAGCAGGATAAGATGAACTGGCCTTTTGAAACTGTACCCCCGCTTGCATTTGATACCTTCAAAATAGGTATCACATTCGTGTTTTAATTCCATGTAGTAATAATTTTATCAACTAAAGCTGCCTCAAACAGGCAGCTTTTTTTATTTATAGTTATAATTCTTTAATTTTAATGCTAATTAAAGTTTCTCTATATGCCGCCTATTACAGTTTTCAAAATAAATCCTATCCCTCGTAATTTAATGAATTTAAAAGTAGGAGCTTTCTTATGTTAAGAAATTCATTCAGACTATTTGTTGCTTCCTTATTGTTATCATCTTTTATCTATGGACAGGCAATTCCTTCCGGATATAAATTTGTTAAAGAGCTTGGGGGTATATCTGAATATACTCTTGAATCCAATGGTTTAACTGTTCTTTTAATGGAAGACCACTCTTCCCCCGTTATTACTTTTATGGTTACATACCATGTGGGCTCCAGGAATGAAGCTGTTGGAACCACCGGCTCCACACATCTTCTTGAACACCTCATGTTTAAGGATACCAAAAAATACCAGAAGAAAAACCATAATAAGATTGATGATCTGCTCAGCTCTGTTGGGGCAGAGTCAAATGCTTCTACCTGGTACGATAGGACAAATTACTTTGAAACCATGGCAAGCGATCAGCTTGAACTTGGTGTACAGATTGAATCTGAAAGGATGCGCAACCTGCTTCTAAGGGAAGAGGATAAGAATTCGGAAATGACCGTAGTGCGCAATGAATATGAAAGAGGGGAGAACTCCCCCTTTGAAGCCCTGGATGTTTTAATTAAAGCCGTAGCTTTTATAGCTCATCCGTATCATCATCCTACAATCGGGTGGCGTTCGGATATTGAGAATGTCCCCATCCAGAAACTTAGAGATTTTTATAATACCTTCTACTGGCCTAATAATTCAACAGTAACAGTAATTGGCGATCTTGATAAAACAAATGCACTAAACCTGATTAAGAAATATTACGGCGAAATTACTTCCTCGCCAAATCCCATTCCGCAGGTATATACAACCGAGCCTGAACAGCAGGGGATACGCAGGGTAACTTTAAAAAGACCCGGTCAGTTGGGAGTAGTAGGCGTGGGAGATAAAATTCCGGAGGGATTAAGCAAAGATACCTACCCGCTAACTGTCCTTACCTATATACTTTCTGATGGCAAGACAAGCCGGTTTTATAAATCTCTCGTTGATAAGAACCTTGCTGTTAACTTCTTTATCTTTTATGTGCCATTCAGGGATCCCAGTATGTTTACTCCTTATGCATTCCTCTCCCCGGGTGTTAAACATGAGGATGTTGAGAAAATTATAATAGATGAATATGAGAAAATCAAGAAGGAGGGAATATCACAGGATGAAGTTACCCGTGCCGTAAATAAGATCTCCGCGGAGACTGCCTTTGGTCGGGATGGTTCTTTTTCTGTTGCCAGTCAGATCAATGAATCAATTGCTATGGGTGATTGGAGTTACTATGCAACTTATTTAGACAATATTAAAAAAGTTACTGCTCAGGATATTCAGGATGTTGTTAAAAAATATTTTAATAATGATACAAGGACAGTCGGTTATTTCTATCCGCAGAATCCCGGCGGAAGTGAAGGTACCACTTCGGGTAGCCAGATGCGAAGTAAAAACCCCGGTATGTGTTTTTACAGGGATCCGGAATTATATGGACTGGAAAGTTCGCCAAACACCAATGTAACCGCAAAAATATCTGATAATATTACACGTAAAAAAATTGACGGAATAGATGTAATTGAAGCTAAGACCACGGTAAAGGATGTTATAACTTTTACCGGAAGCCTGGCTGCAGGAAATGCCTTTAACCCCGGACCCAATTCGATGGTTGCTGATCTTACAGCAAACATGCTTGATAAAGGAACCACAAAGAATGATAAGTTTGCCCTGGCAAAGAAGCTTGAAGATCTTGGAGCAACTGTTAGTTTCTCCGTCAGTGCCAACACTCTTAACTTTTCGGGCAAATCACTTAAAAAAGATCTCCCTGAGGTAATATCTCTTTTAGCCGAGCAGCTCAGGATGCCTCTCTTTTCAATAGATGAATTAGATAAACTGAAAACACAAAGGATTGGTAATTTCCATGAGTCAATGGATGATCCATCTTCAGTAGCTGATAATACTTTGTCTCAATTGCTCTATCCCAAAGGACATCCGAATTATCAAACTCCTCTCCAGCAATCCATTGACGATATAAGTAAAGTAACACCTGAAGATATCAAGGCTTTTTATAGCAGGTATTACGGACCGGAATCTATGGTATTTGCCGCCTCTGGCGATATTGATACTAAGGAATTGGAAAAGTCAATTGAATCTTCCTTTAATGGTTGGAAGGGAGGTGTGGACTATCCTCAATACAAAAATAGTGATCTGAAATCAGCTCCAGTAAATAAATATATTTCGATGCCTGGGAAGACAAGTACTGTGCTTGATTTAGGGCTTGTCGTAAATCTCAAAAGAACCGATCCTGATTATTACCCCCTGATGTTCGGGGTGGATGTATTTGGCGGAGGTACCTTCATGGCAAGACTTATGTCAATAGTCAGGGATGATGAGGGATTAACTTATGGCATATATTCCTGGCTGAGTAACGATATCTTCTGCGGAGGGCAATGGAATGTGCAGGGAACATTTGCACCCCAGCTTTTAGCCAAAGGAACTGAATCAACTCTCCGTGAATTGAATCGTTGGGTTAAAGATGGCGTTACAGAGACTGAAATGAAGAATACTAAATCCCGTCTTATTGGGGAATATAAAGTTCGTCTCGCTACTACCGGTGGTCTTGTTAACCAGCTTTTAAGTATAGCACAACGGGGGCTTGATGTAGATTATATCGATAAATATCCTGATATTATAAATGCCCTTACTCTGTCTCAGGTAAATGACGCAGTTAAAAAATATATAAATCCTGATAAGATTGTTACAGTGGTGGCTGGTAGTGTTGATGACAAGGGTAACCCTTTGAAATAGTTTATAGTCTATATTTGATTTTATCAAAACAAAAATATAATTCAGAGTAATTATGGAATTAAGACAATTTGGATTTACCGGGTTAAATGTTTCAGCACTTGGATTCGGAGCTGGACATATTGGCGATTATAACTCAGACGAAAAACCAATAAATAAATTATTAAACACGGCAGTGGATTTAGGCGTCAACCTGATAGATACCGCCCGGGGATATGGTGCTTCCGAAGACCGCATAGGTCGATTCCTCTCACATAGGAGAAATGAAATAATCCTCTCAACAAAAGTCGGTTATAGTATCCCCGGATACAAGGACTGGACTTATGAATGTATTATTGCCGGAGTTGATGAAGCGCTTAGACTGCTTCGTACCGATTATATAGACATTGTCCATCTGCATTCTTGCCCGGCTGACATACTTAAGAATAACGGGGTGATCGATGCCCTTGAAAAAGTGAAGGAGGATGGCAAGATAAAGGTTACTGCCTACTCGGGTGAAAATGAAAATCTTTCTTATGCTTTGGAAACTGGGAGGATTGGAAGTATACAGACTTCGATAAACATAGCTGACCAAAGAAATTTAGATTCACTTCTGCCTAGGGCAAAGGTAAAAGGGTTAGGGGTAATTGCTAAACGCCCTGCCGCAAATACAGCTTGGAAGTTTAAGGAATTGCCTGCCGGTATGTATGCAGAAGAATATTGGCATCGTTTGAAGAGAATGAACCTGCACCATCATTTTGACCTCCAGGAGATTGCTCTGCGTTTTGCTGCTTTCACCTGGGGAGTTGATTCGGTAATTGTAGGCACGGCAAATATTGACCACCTGAAACAAAATGTTAAGCTGATCGAGAAGGGTCCTCTATCTTATGATTTATATTATGAAATAAGGAATGCTTTTAAACAGAATGATGTAAGCTGGGTAGGACAACTTTAATATTTTAAGTTGTTGATATTTCCCGAAAATTATTATCTTACATTATTCTTTACTGAGGTTTTCAATGAAATGTAGAAAAATATATTTTACTGATTTGATTGTTTTATTAGCAGCTCTTCTTGCTTTGCAGTCATGCGGACGCAATAAAGATAACATGCAGACTTACGTTAACAACTACACTGAAATTATTAAAGAGTTAAGGAATCAAAGTCGTCAGGATATAATAATCCAAAGTCGTGAGGCGGTAAAAGCATACAGGATGTCGGGTTTTACAGATATTGATAATGCTGAGAAAGCAAAAAGTTCATTGTTGGAAAGAGTAATGCTTGATTCAATATCTCTGCAGAAAGTAAGAACATTGAAAACTCCGGATCAAAAATCTGATGAGATAACAAAAAATCTTATGCAGGGAATAAATCAGGAAATTCTTGGTAATATTATATTTGCTTCTAATTATTCTAAGGCGAAAGATCAGAATATTCAGGAAAGAAAAGAGACAATTCTTAATATCAGACCGGGTATGAGATTTCTTGCCGAAGGATTAAATTCAATTGTTACCTCAATTGAAAGTATGCAGGCTTATCTTAAGGATAATAATCTGAAGGGTGATGAAGAAATTGCACCTTTATATTTAATATTTAAGTCAGAGAATGATAATATAAAAGCCTTTCTGAAGAATTAAATTCCCCGGATAAGACCATCATTGCTCAAGATCCTTTTCATTGAAAACCTCTGCCCTGAATGTATATAAATCAGCAGTTTCCCACGCTATTGCATCTAATCCGGCTTTATAACAAAGCTGTGCAAGCATCTGTTCCTTAGTCCATCCTTGCTCTTTAGCAACCTGGGGCAGAAACACTGCCTGTATAGTCCCTTTTTTCAGTACAACACCATCCCTGCCAAGTACAATATCATCTGCGCTTTTAATTTTAACAAGAGGTGTAAGTACTGAAATTTCGAGATCTACCTGGGACAGTTCGCTAATTGCAAGAGGGCTGAACCTGTTGTCATTAAACGCCGCCTGCAATGCCATCTTTCCTACAACATTATATAAGGGCAGGTTCTCTACCATACTGCCAACGCATCCGCGGAGCTCCCCGTTTTTTGTAAGAGTAACAAATGCACCCCTCTTACTCTTCATTGCGTCCGTAAGATTTCGTGGGAGTGGTAGTGTTTCCGATGTCAGGTATTGTTCAATTGACCGGCGTGCAAGTTTAAGAAGTGCAATTTTATCCAGTGAATCCAGCACTGCACTATTATCATTTGAAATAATAGCTTTAGTCATTACGCGGTCATTTACCTTTTGATCTGTTTTATAAAAAGCCACAGCACCGTAACCCACTACTCTATTATTATCCCCTGCAAGTGTATTGCCCGTATTAGCATAGCTGATTACAGAAGCATAATTTCCGCCTGATTCCTTAACCGCAGTTATAGCAGCCAGTATTGGTCCTTCCCCGCAGGCACACGTTACAAGTGATGGAATCCCTGAATTAATTTTAGTATAAAAATCTTCATGAATATCGGAAGTATTCATTT
>JARLHD010000360.1 GCA_031292435.1 Ignavibacteriaceae bacterium | reverse complement strand
GGGGAGTGCGTGTAAAATTTTCCAATGGAGTAACTGCTGCGCTGCTATCTAAATGCCACTCATAGAGAGGAATTTTAGCAGGGTTAAGAATTGAAGACAAGCCGCGTTCCATGGCCATATGGAACAAACCGAAGTTTCCAGGTTCATGTCCACCAAGCCAGTGACCAATTATGTCGACATGAAAAGGATTTTTACCGAATATAATGTAGTTTGTCATATAGTCAGTAGCCAGACCATCAGCTCCAGGTCCCACAATAAAATTTCCATCTCTGCCATAGATTCCTTCGATAATATGCAGGTTAGGACGAGTAACAGAATTAGTGTCGAGGCAACGGGTAGCCCAGGTTTCCTGCCAGATACCTCCATCATCCCCGGGGCGATCCCAGCGGGGTATTTTATCAGAAACATGACGGTTATAGTTTGTCATAATAACAGTTTTTGCATCAGGCTGAATAGCATCTGTTGGAATATTCATGTTTGCGCTATAAACGGTGCAATGCTGCTGATAATCATGGGCAATAGAGCCCTGCATATTTTTAGCGCACAGAGTCATTCCCATTCCATGGGTTTTTAATTTTGCTATATTAACAAGAAATGATCCCGGAGAATTTACAGGAGCGAGGAAAGGAATTTTATTAAACCAAACTCCATCAACATTTTTCCATTGAACATCTGATGGATCTAAATTAACAACATTAGCACTAAGGTCGCGAATATCAGCGCCTGTGCGAGCTGCCATTGAGATATACCCACCTTCTTCATAATCGGCGGGACAATTAGTTTCACGGATATAGAATTTATTACTTTGGACACCGAGTTCTTGAATGCTTTGGATAATTCCCTCAACAAAAAAAGAGTCAGTTACAATACCCATAGTACCTAAACGAGTGTAATTAGATTCTCCAGTTCCGCGGCAAGTAATATTTGGTTTAATAGCTACTTTATAATCAATAGGAACTGCACCATCGCCGGGATCCATGTGAACAAATACTGATCTGCCGAAATTAAGACCGACATCCTTGATTGCCGAAGAGTTTGTTTTGACATCAATATTAGTCCGCATAATAAATACTGAATCCGGATTAGCATCTATGAAGGGATGCACACCGTAATAATTCAGGGATTGTTTTAATATTCTACCAAATACCGGGGAAGCATTTAAGGCAACTGCAGCGCCTGCAATTGAGGAAGTCTTTAGAAATGTTCTTCTAGAGATTATCATAACCGCCTATAATTTCTACACTGATAACAGTGTTATAACAAAGATATAGTTTATAGATATCAAATTCAAAAATTATTGTAATTGATTTGGTAAGCTTATTGGAGGTAATCTTGTATAGAATGTTTAGATTTTATTTACAAATTCGCTCAGACCAATTTTGGAAGAGGGGTTTCAATAATTTAATTGTTATTTAAATTTAAGAATAGTGTTCTAAAATTTTCTTCTATCGCCATTATCTCTTCATCCTTTAAATCTGAAAATTCATTTCCCAGATCTCTCTTTGATATCTTTCCATTGTTCTGTTCTAAAAACCGGATTAGTAAAGCAACCATCTTATCAGGCATTTGGAAATGATTGTCCAACCAGGTTTTCATTGCATCATAACTTTGAAGATAGGCTACTTCTTCAGGAATAATTTTATTGATAGTATAATTCACACATTCAAATAAAAATTCTGCCTGAACTGTTGAGTCAAAATAACGGTAATAATCTGCGGTTTCATTTAATACTTCGACATTGTTATCAGGCGTTTTTCTCCAATCAATGAATTCAAGAAGAGGATGAGAATAATTTTCCAAAACTTTTGTGTAATCATCAATTTTGTCAAGAATTGCAGCCGATACCGGAAATATTATTCCCTGAGGAGTAAATTTCATAGCAGACAACAAGTGATGGATCAGATAACGATGTATTCTTCCATTTCCATCCTCAAAAGGATGAATAAAAACAAAGCCAAATGCAATAAGAGCTGCAGTAAGTACAGGATGAAATTGATTTGCTTCCATCATGATTGCAGATTCCAGTAATCCAGCCATCAGAATTTCTAAATCCTGCCAGCGGGCAGAAATATGTTCCGGTATTGGTTCACCAGTAATCCGGTCATGTTCTCCAACAAATCCACCTTGAGTACGGTAACCCATTATGACAAACCGGCTATTTTCAATTACTATTTGCTGGAGTCTTAAAAGCTCTTCCTTATTTAATGGTTTTCCACCAGCCTGTCCGATCGCTCTTCCCCAGCGGACTGCTCTTGTTTGTCCCGGATTTTCATGCTCGATTTTAAATGAAGCTTTCGAATCCTTCAATAATAAAAATGATGACGTACGGAGTAAAATATCCTTATGGATTCCACTTATTAATTGATTTGTTTTCTGAGACAAATCTTCATTTATAAAGTTATCCAGCTTTTTAGTCTTGCGGATTAGCGGACAAAAGTCGAGTTTACCCGGTAGATTATTTTTTATTCTATGCCGGTTTGAATTTATGCTTACAGAACTTGCGTATTGTAATTTCTCATCTACAAGATAGATATAACTCCCACCTTTTAAATCCGGCACATTCAAGGTTTTATTCATCATCCATTCAAACAAGAACCATATTTTCCTGCTATACTGGCTAAGCGGCTCAGATGTAATCCATTTTTCAATTTCTTCTGTTGCAATTTTTTCAAATAGCTTTTTAAAAAATAATAAGTTTAGACCTTCGTATCTTAAAGCAAAAACTAAATGACCATATAATGTTTCATCCGGCTGATGTCTGGGTGTGTATACCTGCCAATCCTCATTGGAGTATTGCCTGTGTTTTTCACTTATCAGAGCTAATTGTCGCGGTATTGGTACTGGAAGGCTGAGTGATTCGATAAGAGCGCCGTAACCTACCAAATTTCCCACTTCCGGAGCTAATCTTCCATGAAAAACATTGATTTGTTGTGAAATTTGTTTATTATACATAGTATTGTCTGAAAATCGTTTACAGCAAATATATATGAAAAACATTGAAGTTCCATGAAATATATTTATTTCTTATATATTTTCATGAATAACGTTGATTTTGTCTTCAGTAATTCATGAACTAGCAGTTATTTTATTATGGGTGGTGTCAATTTCTAGTTCAATCATTTGGCTCAAAATAAAAAAGCCTTGCAAATTAGTCATTTGCAAGGCGTAAAGTGGTGGGGGCTGAAGGAGTCGAACCTCCGACCCTCTGCTTGTAAGGCAGATGCTCTAAACCAACTGAGCTAAGCCCCCGTAAATTTTAGGATCAATTTTCAGAG
>JARLHD010000045.1 GCA_031292435.1 Ignavibacteriaceae bacterium | reverse complement strand
CGTATTTTTTGGCATATTTAACCTCGGATGATATTAGATGAGAGAAATTACAGGTTTGCTACACAATAAAAATTTCATATTTATTAATAAGAGCTATTATGTTTGTAGATGCTAATAAGTGAAATTATTGTTTTAGCGTTTGGCCTTGCCCTTGATGCATTTGCAGTATCATTAGGAGCGGGCGCGGTTGGGAGAATAGGAAACCACAGGGGTGCAGTCCGGTTAGCTTTCCATTTTGGTTTATTCCAGTTTTTAATGCCTGTTATCGGGTGGTATGTTGGTTTTAGAATCGAACCTTTTGTTAAAAGTATAGATGACTGGCTAGCATTTCTTTTATTGTTATACATTGGAGCTAAAATGATATGGGATTCATTTAAGCCTAAAGATGAATTCAGGAAAGATCCCTCGAAGGGGAGGGAAATGGTATTATTATCTGTTGCCACAAGTATTGATGCACTTGTAGTAGGATTCAGCCTGGCAATTTTAATGATCAGTGTTTGGTACCCTGCAGTTATAATAGGGATAGTAACTGCTCTCCTATCTATTATAGGAATTTATTTAGGCAAAGTTATAGGAAGCAGGTTTGGAAAGAAGATGGAAGTTGTTGGCGGTATGGTTATAATTGGTATAGGATTAAAAATATTGATCTCACATTTTTTCTGATCCAGAATACTCAATTATCTTTTTAATATTGATGCAAAGATATTATTTTTACTTTTAATACAATTGAATAAATAATCTATATGTTGAATAAAATAATAGAAATAGCAAAGGAAGCCGGAGAGATAGTCCAGGAAGGATTCGGGAAGACTATTAACATTGAGTTTAAGACAAATGAGTCAAACCTTGTAACCCAGGTTGATAAAGCATCTGAAAAAAGAATTATTGATTTTGTCAAAAAGGAATTTCCGACTCATGGTATTTTAGCAGAGGAGAGCGGGGAAACAAAAAACAGTTCAGAATATTTATGGGTTGTAGACCCTTTAGACGGGACGACAAATTTTGCACATGGTTTCCCAATATTCTCTGTATCAATTGGAGTCCAGAAAAAGGGATTGACAATAGCCGGTGTAGTATATGATGTTATGCAGGATATAGTTTATTCGGCAGAATCCGGGGGTGGAGCTTATTCAAATGGTAATAAAATAAAAGTAAATTCTAATGATTTACTTCAGAGAGCTCTTCTGGTGACTGGATTCCCTTATAATATTGCTGAAAACCCGGAGAATGCATTTGAAAGATTTACAGCACTGACCAAAGCCTCAAGGGGAATGAGAAGATTAGGATCTGCCGCAATCGATTTTTGTTATGTAGCAAATGGAGTATTTGATGGCTTCTGGGAAATATATCTTCATCCCTGGGACATCTGTGCAGGTAAATTAATATTAGAAGAAGCAGGGGGGATTGTAACCGGTTTTGGCGGAGAGAGTATAGATATCTTCTCAAACAAGATACTGGCATCAAATAACCGAATACATAACCAGTTGATGGAAGTTATTAATAAGTTCTGATCTCACATTTATCTATGAGTCTGGGTTCTATATTATCCTAATTAGATAAAGGTTCCCTGTGAAATATTTTTACATTTTCTTATACTTACTCCTTCTTTTAGGATTGAATAAATCAGCTGCACAGAACTTTGGCAGTTTAAGGGGATTCGTAACAGATTCATCGAACGGTGAGATTCTTGCATATGCTACTATTTATTTTCAGGATACTAAACAAGGGAGTACATCTGATACCCGTGGTTTTTATTCAATCCCTTCGATTCCAGCCGGCAACCATAGCGTAGTTTTTTCATTTGTAGGGTACAATCCCAAAGAAGTGAACGTGAGGATTCGTAATGATAAAATTACTGATCTGAATGTTCAACTTGTACCGGGAAGTGTTAATTATAAGGCTGTTGTTAAAGTTGGTGATATGGTAAAGAAGCCAAACGAAAATGATGCAGGACTTTATAATTTATCAGGTAAGGAAATTCAAATAGTACCAAAGGGGATAGAGGCAGATGTTATGAGATCACTGCAATTGATACCCGGAGTTAAAACTTCCAACGATGTTTCTTCAAGATATTATGTAAGAGGGGGCGGAAGCGATGAGAATCTTGTACTGCTTGATGGTGTTACAATTTTTAATCCATATCATGCTTTGGGAATTTTCAGCATTATAGATCCCGAGATAATTAATAATGTTCAGTTTTATAAAGGGACATTTCCAGTAGAGTATGGGGGAAGATTGTCTTCTGTAATGAATATAAAAACAAATGACGGAAACAGGTACCGGTATACCGGTAGTGCTAATGTAAGCTTTCTTACCGGCAAAGTTTCTGTAGAAGGACCAATTCCCGATGGTTCATTCATTCTGACAGGCAGAAAAAGTTATTTCGGAGAGGTAATGAAGAACTTTCTAAATAACAAAAGTGCACCTTTCGATTTTTATGATTTGAATATGAAGTTGAATTATGCAAATGATGATATGCTGAAGAACTCAAAATTTACAATTAAGACATTAATCAGTAACGATAACATTAATTACGGTGATCCCAAATTAGCAGATTATTCATTCCGTAATGATATAGTAGGACTGGATTATTTCCAGGTTTGGGAGAAACCCTTGTATTCTTATATTAGTTTATCTGTTAGTAATTATCACGCAGCCGTTATACCAAATTTTAGTCAGGCCAGTCAACGGAATAATGATATCAGGGAGTTTGCCTGGAACAATAATTTTACTTTTCTATTTAACAGCAGGGATGAACTCGGACTGGGATTGCAAGTAAAAACATTCAGTTCTGATTTTAATTATCAGAATAGATTAAGTAATTTTGTTACATATAGTGATTTTGGAGCTAACTTCGATTTTTATGCTAAATATAAATTCCTCAGATTTGAAAAATTCGGACTTGAAGCAGGTGTTAGAATATGTCCCGTTACACTTACTGCTCAACCATCTCAATTATTATTTCCTAATATCAGCCTGTTATACAGTATTATTCCTGAACTTTCATTTAAGGCAGCCTGGGGAGTATATAAACAGGAAATTATGGCCTATACTGATGACAATGATGTAATCTCTATTTTTGAACCATACCTTATTATACCTGATTATTTAAGCCCTTCAAAAGCCATCCACTATATGGCAGGATTCGATATTAATCTTTCTCCTTTTTTCACCATGCAGATTGAATCATATTACAAATCCCTGCTACACATTGTAGACATAAATCAGAATAAAGTATTTGCCTCTGATCCTGATCTTATTTCAACTAATGGAGAGAGTTATGGATTGGAATATACTGTTAAATACAGTGATGAAAAATTATTTACATCAGTGGGGTATACGCTTGCATGGGCATTTTTAGGAACAGATGCAGTCAGGTATTTTCCTAAATATGATTCAAGACATCAGATAGATATTCTTGCCGGCTGGGATTTTGGTTCAGGTTGGAAGGTAAGTGCTGTATGGACTTTTAATACAGGCCGTCCTTATACTCAGAGTACAGGTTATTATGATAAGACTTATATTGAAAATTTTTGGAATCAGTTCCTTACGTTAGAACCGACGAAAGCGTATGCATTACTGGATGGTAAAAATGCTGCCAGACTCCCCGTATATCACCGCCTGGATATGAGTTTATCTAAAGAGTTTGCATTATTTTTTATGAAAATGACATTTGAGGCAAATATAATTAATGTATATGACCGGCAGAATATTTTTTACTTTGACAGAACTACAGGAGAGAGGATTAATATGCTTCCTTTTCTTCCTACACTATCATTGCGGGTAGATATATGAAACTAAATTTTTTATACCTTACCTATTTTATTTTTATCCTAGTAAGTTTTTCATGCAAAGATAACTTTAACCCTAAGGCTCCTTTTAAAGAACAATATGTTTTGAATTGCATAGTCAGGGGGGATTCGACTGCACAGATTGCTACACTAAGTAAAACCTATGATGTCACTGGATTTGACCCGAACAGTAACAATATAGATCCTTCAATTTCCGGGGCACAGGTTTATCTTAAATGGAATGGGACGTTATATCAATTAAGAGATTCATCAATAGCCAGGACAGATACTTCAAGATATAAGGATCCGATTAAATTTTATTATACTAATGCTATTAAACCAGCAGCTAATGATTCATTAGAAATTATGGCAATACCGGTCCCAGGTGTTCTTTTATCCTCGAAAACCAAAGTCCCTTATTTTGTCTCTTTCGGGACTTCTCCATATATAATTCAAGGAGATGAAATTGCATTGGATTACGGCTGGACAGCACATGATTTGAATGATTATTATCTTCCGCAGATGAAGATACTTTATCAGAAAAGAAATGAGAGTCCAACTGTTACCCATACATTTATAGTACCACTAGACTATGTTACAGTAAACGGAGTTGAAACTCCAGTATATCCGACAGTTTCACCAGCTCCGGGAATTGAGTTTTTAAGATCCAATATTGATAGGGCCTTGCTCCAGGTTTCCAATGGTGATGATAAGTCAAATTATAAATTTTTATGGATTGATTTTGAGCTTCTTGTATTTGACCAATTCCTGGCAGGTTATATCTCTACGACAAATGGTTTCTTAGATAATTTATCAATCCGGCTTGATGAGCCTAACTATACAAATATTAATGGAGGTTTAGGAATTTTCGGTGCATATGTATACAATGTCTTTCAGATTTCGTTATATGATCAGTATCTGGAAAGTTTGGGTTATACCCCTTAGGAATATACTCTCCGAAATGAGTTTGAGTTGGAAGAAATATTTATCTTTTTTTAGTTAATGCGTAGTTTATTTGTCCGTTTATATGTTTCGTCTTGTCGATAATATCACCCTTTTCATTTACTACTGTTGAATGGCAGGCTACACATTCTTTAAGAGGATATTTTTTATGCCCTACAGGAGTTATAAATCCATCTGATGTTCCATGACAGGAGCCGCAAGGGGCCTGCGATCCATCTAAAAGAGTCCATTTAACGCTCTTATTATTTCCAGTCATTTTATCAGCAGTATAAGCAAATTGTCTTTCAGGAGGGGCATCAGATTTATTGAATTCAAAATTGCCGTGGCAATAAGTATTAGAACATGTCCCTGTATTGGGATCAAATACTGCATTTGATGCAATACCATGAATGGCAAGGCTGTCAAAAATAACTATACTAGTTGTGGGAACAGGGTGGAAATGTCCTTTAATATTGGTAATGTTAGGAACTTTATGGCAGTTTTCGCAGGCAACAATAGCAAAATCATTTTCATATAAATGACTTGTATGTGCACCAATAGTAATTAAATCTGTTGAAGTATTACCATTTATATCTTTAGGTGGTGCAATTTTTGCCGGGTCTCCAATATTTCCATGGCAAGTATTACATGCGAATGGACCCGCTGCCTGAGTATGGCAATTTTTGCAATTCAATTGATTTGATCCTTTGCCGCTGAAATCACTCCCATGACATTTTTGACATTCATCCATTACAAAATTAGTTGACAATAGAAATTTTCCATGGAAATTAGAAGATGTGGTATCAGCAATACCGACAGGATGCGGGTAGTCATGGCAGTTATAACAAGAAACACCCGTAATCCCCCCTTGAAAGTTTGCGGCATGGCATTTTGCACAATCATTCAGGTTAAAATTATTAGCTTTTAAAACATTACCATGGAAATTGATAGAAGAAGAATCATTAATCCCTTTGCTATGAATGGTGAGAGTCTGGGGCTGAGTAATATTTTCCTGAAGTTTACTGCATCCAACAAATAAAAGTGTAATACCAATTATGGTTATTAAATTTATAATATAGTATTTCATTCTGATTCCATAATTATATCTTATTTAGCTCCATGACAGTAGCCGCAGAATTTAACTCCGGGGATTGCCGGGAAGCGAGTATGGCAATTAAAACAAACTGAAGCATTGCTGTCATGCCAATCGCCATGCACGTTATGCATAAACCCGGCTGGATGAGTTTTAGGGTCAGTTCCTTTTATGCCATCTGCGTCAGTATGACAAGTTATGCATGTAGGATCAGCTCCCTGGACATCATGGCATGACTGACAACTCTCAATATCTCTTCGTGCTAATATACTATGCTTTCCACCACCTGACCCTACAGTTCTTCCAGTAGTAAAATCGGGAGCGAAATGAGATGTAGGGGTTATTCCCCCCATACTGAAATCGCTGTTTCTGGATGAATGGCAATTACCGCAGAAAGTTTCAATCTGATGGCATGTTACACATTCAGCAGTTTTCCCTTTTAGATCAATTCCGTGAGTGAACGTGTAATTAATGTCGTGTACTCTTGTAATCTGCTGCTGTTTTACTCCATCCTTAAAATTGTTTGGAAGATATGGAGCATAAAAATCAGACGGAGTGTTAACATTGGTAATAATGTTATTAGCGGCATGACAAGTAATGCACGAATTATTATTATTATCATGACACATAATACAGTTAGCATTAGATTCTTTGGCAGCAAATTTGTGGTTCTTAATAAAATTAACACTTTGATGGGTTAATGGTTTCAGATTTACAGTTGAAATATGGCAGGCTTCGCAAGAACTAGTTGCCACACCTTTATCACTATGGCATGAATAGCAGTTCTCCATAATGGGGTATGGCTGAACAGCCTTGTAAGCATAATCCACTTCGGAAATTCCTTTGTGGCAAACTTCGCATTTTAGTTTCTGATTCTCAAGGTGGAAGCTATGGTCAAATAAAATATTACCAGATGTATGCTGAATAAGGGTTTCATACATTTCACCATAATGGCACTTATTACATTGGTCATCCTTATTTACCTCATCATGGCATTGCTTGCAAGCTTCGTGATTTGGCATTAACCGGTCTTTCAAAGATTTACTAGTTTTGACTGCAGAATGGCATACATCGCAATCGGCAATATCTTTATGCAAGCTATGAGAAAATTTAATTATGTTAGCGTTTCCAGTGGAATTAGAATCATCATCACTCTTTGGCTTCGAAAAAGAAGATAAAACCAGAATAACTATTATTAAAGGAATTACAATAACGTAAATGTGTTTAATTTGTAATTTCATTTTACATCAAACCTAAATTTGTATTAAACCAGTAGTTGATCTTAAAAAAGAAGCGGAAATCATTTCTATAAATTTTATTATCCATATATTGTCCCTGAAGATCGAAAGACAACGCTCTATAAGGTCTAACATTTATACCGGCGAGAATTGAAGTCAGATTATTTCTGGGATCATCAGGAGAGAGTTTATAAGAAGTATAAGAAATTCCGGCAGAGGGAGTGAGTAATCCCTCCAGGAAAGAGCGGGCGGTATATAAAGAAACAGCGTCCATTTCGCCGGCATAACCTAAGTTTTTCAGATAAGTGAGAGTACCATAAATAGTACTCAGACCCAGAGTAATCCTTTGTGAATTATCATCCTGGTAAACTACATCTCCAATCTTTCCTGATAAGGTAATATCTTTATTAAGTGTATAATCTCCGCCGACTTCAATTTCCTGAGTATTACCATAATTAAAAACAGAAAAAATAGAATTATAGTTAATCCTTGGGTCACGATAATTATAATATAGATTAAGTTTCAAGTCATCAATCCGGAGGTAGTCTGCATCCAGCGCAAATTTGGACGTCTTTTCAAAATTAAAATCATAATCATAATTTGCCTGGATATCTACCACATTTTTGAGGTTATAAAAAACTTCAGCAGAACCAAAGCTAAATTGATTTGAATTATGAGAAATAAGAACATTTATCGGATTATTTTCAGGATCCAGCCGAAGTGCATAGTAATCCTGAGGTTTGAAATTCTTATTAACATAGCTTAAAGAAATCTGGAAGTTATCAATAGCAGTGGTGGTTAATTTCCCTCCGGTAATAAAATTATTTTGCCAATCGTTGAATGCAAATTTCTGATAGGAAGGTACATCACCTCCATAATAACCTGAAAGTCTGAATCCCTCAACATTTAACTCAAGGTTTGCACCATCATAAACACCCCCTCCTATACTATTAAAAATCGGCTGTCTGCCTAATTTTATTGTAGCGATATCAAAAAGACTACGCCCTTCCAGATACAGATTATATAGACGAGCTCTCGATACTTCTTTAGCATCGCCAGAAAGATCCCCTTCAAAGTCAAAGTAAGTCCGTAAGGAGAAATTATCCTGATTGATATTAAGACTTAAAAGTTCATATGCACGCAAGTAATTATTAGAAACATTTGTAGTGTCGAATCTTTCCAAAGAATAAACAGACGAAGAAAATCTTCCGTTAATATTCTGAGAGCATAAAAACCCCCCTGATATAAATATGAGGCAGAGAGACAAAATAAATTTATTCATCTTCAATATTTTTTTGAAAAATTAACCGATTATTTGCTTTTTGGGATTGGATGCTTGATCTTTTCCCACATTACATTTACATCTTGTTTAACATAAGTTGGACTTTTTTCGTTATGACATTTGACGCAATAAGTTTCCAAATTGGAATACATCATAAGACCATTTGTAACAGCCAGATCTTTATTTTTCATTATGCTTACAGTTTTATAATTTGAACCAGGTCCATGGCAAGTTTCGCATTGTATACCATCTTCAATATGAAATTTTGCTCCAATCAATTCAGGGGCTGCTTTATATCCTGAAGTATGGCATCCCATACATTCATCCGTTTTAACAGCAGGAGTTTTATATCCTCTGGAAAGTGCAATTGAGTCTGCCCTAGGAGTGAGCAGAGCATTATATGCCTGTGCATGTTTAGAACTTTTCCAGATATCATACTGTTTGCCAGCTTTTTCAGTTTTATGGCACATACCGCAAGTTTCAGCACCTACAAAGGAATTAGGTTTTTTTTCGGTATCCTTATTCTGACAAAAGAATAACGGTGAAAACATAAGCAATAGAAAAATGACTATCTTTTGGGACATAGTACCTCCTGAATTTTGGATTATATAAAAAACATAAATTTATTTTATCAATACCATTTTCTTAACCATATTAAAGGTTCCAGATTCGAGACGGTAAAAATATATGCCGGATGCATATGAACTTGCATTCCATACAATTTTATAACTACCTGACTGGTAGTAATTATTTACTAATGTAATAACAACTCTCCCTATCGCATCATATACAGTTACCTTGACATTGCCGGACTGGGGAATCGAAAACTTAATTGTTGTTGAAGGGTTAAATGGATTTGGGTAATTCTGAACTAATTCAAATTTGTTCGGGGTCATACCCGCTTCATTTAAAACTGAAGTTGGGTTGAACCTGACTATAGCATCATTTAATAATTTCTGAACAAGGCGTGTATTATGAATACCATGACTACCTTCGGCCATAACAGAAAGTAGATTATAATTTGCTTCTTTGAAAGCGTCGGTTAATGAATCATTATGGGATGCTTTATTTATTTGTGTCTGTAAAATATTTATCAAACTATCAGTTTTTGACTGAGTACCCCTATAATCAAACATTTTATCATGATTCGAAGTATCAACTACCGAATAAAAATCCGGATGGCAACTCCTACATGCTTCCACTCTTGGGAAAAATGTATGTCCGGTAGCAGATGTTTGTCCATTGAAAGGACTGGCATAAACATGACAGTTTACACACCTTTCGGTAGCAGCATAAGTGTGTGCAGAATTTATATAAGTTTCACCAGGGTATTGATATCCGAAAAAAGGACTTCCAGTTAATACTTTTGAAGTAGTCTGATGAGGCGTACCGTTTATATTAATTGTGTCAGCATTATTATGGCATTGATCGCAGATAGTACTTTGAGGAGTAATAGCAAATCTCAACTGATGCTGATTATTTTTTGCATGCGGATCATGGCAGGCAACGCATGTTAATGGCATGACATCAGTACCTGTTACCAGAATTGTATCCCTATATGCCTGCGGGTTAGATGCCCACAAAACAAAATTCTGCGCGACATGACATCTTACGCAAGATTTGTTTGTTACCACAAATGAAATATTGCTATGTGCATGTACCGATTGCTGCCATTCGTCGTAATAAGGGTTATGAACACCCTCATGACATTGTCCGCATAGTTCTGCAGACCAATTAAGTTTATTATTAGTCTGGAAATTCCAGTGATTGCTTCCAAGTATGAGAGTGTCAGAAGGATTAGTGGGGTTAGTATTTTTTATGCCTAATGGGCCATGGCATGCTTCGCAACCTACATTTTTCACTCTATTAAATGCTATAACATTTGTAATTACATAATTCGGATTTTGTGTTGTATCCTTTCTAATATATTCATCAGCACCATAGGTTATTAAGGAAGGATTCCATCCTGTATTATGACATGAAAGGCAATCATAGGTTAATTCAAATTTCAATGAATCATAGGAAACAGCGTGCAGCGTATTTTTATAAGTATCATATTTTGGAGAACCAATGTTTCCACTCTGATGGCAAGAAGAACACGATCTAGCCTGGGGTTCACTTCCATTACCGGTTCCAAGGTAATAATTTGTTTCCTGGCTAAATAGATATCCCGTTGTTGAAAGAAGAAATAAAGAAAAAAACAGTAAGATTCTTTGCATAAATAATTCCTCATGAGATAAATCTTGTATGCAAAGCTTCTAAAATTGGCTTTAAAAAGCAAGTATTAATTGAGAAGATGTAATAAATTTCAACAATTTTCTTTGATTTATTTTCAATCGCGAGAATATTGTTTATGTATAAGTAAATTTTAGTAAATTTATAATTATAATAAGAGAAAATAATGTCAATAAAACAATTAATTCCGATATTTTTAGCATTTTTGATAATTTCATGTAGTCCAAAGAAAGCTAATAACAACGGATTTTATGTAAAAAACAATATTGTTTATAGGAATAATTCTAATTTGCCCTTTACCGGGATTGTCAAAGCTAAAGCTGAGGGGAAAAATTTTGAATATTCGGTTAAGGATGGGTTAAAAAACGGGGAGTTTAAAGTAACCTTTGAAAATGGAAACATTATAATGAAAGGAAATATTGTAAATGATAAGAATGAGGGGAAATGGGTTTATTATTATCCATCCGGGGAGTTGGAATCAGAAGGAAACTTTAAATACAACAAACCAGACAGTATTTGGACATGGTATTTCCCAAGTGGAAAGGTAAAAGAAAGAGGCAATTTTATTAACGGTCTAAGGGAAGGAAATGCCAAAATGTTTGATGAATCGGGGAATGTTTCAATGGAAAATGAATATAAAAATGGAGTCGGAACCAATTTAGGAAACAAGTAAAGATAAGAATAGATTTTATTTGACATATGTATTGTAAATGGTTAAATTTCCCTTCTAATTTTGAAAATATGAGGTTAAAATGTTTGCGGTAGTTGATATTTCAGGGCAACAGTTCAAGGTAACAGAAAAAACAAAATACTATGTGCCGAGATTGAAAGATGAACCGGATAGTGAAGTGACATTTTCCAATGTTCTATTATTTAGTGGTGATAACGGTGTGAAGATAGGAAACCCGTATGTTAAAGATATAATAGTTTCCGCAAAGGTTCTTGATCATATTAAAGATGATAAAGTAATTGTATACAAGAAGAAAAGAAGAACCGGATATGATAAATTCAACGGGCACAGACAGCAGTTAACGAGAATCGAAATTACAAAGATTGGTTAAAGGAGATTTATAATGGCACATAAAAAAGGTCAGGGATCAACAAGAAACGGAAGAGACAGCAATGCTCAGCGTTTAGGTGTAAAGAAATTCGGCGGAGAAAAAGTATTAGCCGGTAATATCCTTGTCAGGCAAAGAGGTACAAAGTTCCATCCTGGTGAAAATGTTGCTATTGGTGGTGATGACACATTGTTCGCGTTAATTGATGGTTTTGTGAAATTTGAGAAGAAGAAAGGGGACAGACAATTCATCAATGTATTTGAATCATAAGTCTTATTTAATTAAATAGTTTAATGAAAAAGGTTACCTTAGGGTAACCTTTTTCATATTAATTTGATATATTGATAATATGTCAAGTTTGTGATATTATACTGTATAAAATTAGAAACAGAATATATTAATAAATTATGGTGATTTTAGGAAAATACATACTATGAAGCGGGTCTGCATGATATCTCAATCCGGGTATAACGATCCCCGTGTGAGAAGGCAAGCTCAAGCCCTAGCGGATGCCGGATACGAAGTTGATATTCTGGGTACTTCAATGGTTAAGGGAGAGGATAAATTAATAAAGTCAGGCTCAATTACTTTCTTTGGGATAATAATTAAACAAAGACATGAAAGTATAATAAGATACGGGCTTCACTCCTTTCACTTTTTCTTTAAAGTACTCCTGAAACTCCAGTACCTTAGTCTATTAAGAAGATATGATCTGATCCAGGTACACAATATGCCGGAATACCATGTATTCACTGCAATATTCCAAAAATTTGCAGGAATTCCTATTGTTCTTGATCTTCATGACCTTACCCCAGAGTTATTTGAATGTAAGTGGGCTAATAAGAAGAATGCTTCAATATTAAATATTGTTAAATATGTTGAAAGGATTTCCTGCAGTTTTGCAAATAAATTGATAACTGTTAATAGTGTTTGTAAGGATAACCTTGAGATCAGGGGTATTGCTGGAGAGAAAATAACCCTAGTATTGAACACACCAAACCAAAAAATATTTAAGCATGACCCGGGAAGGGAATACAGGATTATTTCAAATGGCGCAAAGCTAATATATCATGGAACTGTAGGAGAAAGGTTCGGTCTGCACATTGCAGTGGAGGCAATGAAATATTTGAATGAAAAAATCCCGGGAAGTATTCTTACAATATATGGTCAATATGACCGTTCCTATAGAATTTATCTGGAAGAGCTCATAAAGAAGTTTAACCTTGAAGAAAATATTTTTTTGAAAGGTACGCATTCCCAGGAAATAATATATGGAATGATTAAAGAGTCTGATTTTGGAATAGTCCCTTATACAGATAACTTATATATGAATCTTTGCTTATCAACAAAAATGTTTGAATACAATGCTTCATTACTTCCGGTAGTAGCCTCCAGGTTAAAAGCACCCTCCATGATTTTCGGAGATGACAGTATAGGTTTTATTACTCCTGATAAACCAATCGAATTAGCCGAAAAAGTAATAGAATTGTGTTGTGATCCAGCTAAAAGGAAAGCTATGGCAGCAAGTGCATACACAATTATCCAGAGTATTTCCGGTCAAATCATGTCTGCCAGGTATCTTAACCTTATAGAGAGTACCATCAACAGAAATTAGCCTACCATTATGAAAATAAAAATTATTCCTTTACTCATAATATTTTTGTATTCAATTATATGTTTTGGACAGAGCGTTAACAAATACGGATTAACAATAATTGATGATACTTCTTTCTACAGAAAAGAAGTTGAGCGAGACAGCCTGAATAAATTTGTTGATCTAGAAAAGTTTATCCCGGGGATTAAACTTGATATTAAATATGCTACAAAAAATAATTTTGTAGGTGTACCCGTATATACAGAAGCAAAGGCTTTTTTAAGATTACCCGCGGCATATGCTTTGAAGAAAGTACAAGCTGAATTAAAAAAGAGAGGATTAGGTCTTAAAGTATACGATGCTTACCGCCCATATTCTGTAACTGTTTTGTTTTATGATAAGATTAGGGACACTGATTTTGTTGCAAGTCCATGGGAAGGCTCACGTCATAACCGGGGTTGTGCTGTAGATGTAAGTATCATTAATCTGAAAACGGGGAAAGAACTTGAGATGCCAACCAAGATCGATGATTTTACATTTAAAGCTCATCCTGATTACAAAGATATTCCAGATACAGTTAAGAGCAACAGGACCCTTCTATTCAACGTTATGAAAAAATACGGGTTTTCACAATTTCCTACGGAATGGTGGCATTTCGATTTTTCGGGCTGGATAAATTACTTTCTTATGGATCTTAAATTTGAAGATCTTGAATAACAGTTCTTAATTTGTGCCCTTCTCCTCTTGATTTGAAACTATTAGATTATAAATTACGTATAATAAAATACTATCAGGATTGTCATGGAAAAAGGTTCATTAGAATTAAATGATGTTACTGTAAGATTTGCAGGAGATTCGGGCGATGGAATGCAGCTTACAGGTACACAATTCACTAATACAACAGCTCTTGCCGGAAATGATGTAAGTACTCTGCCAGATTATCCAGCGGAAATAAGAGCTCCTGTCGGGACTACCTATGGAGTCAGTGGGTTCCAATTACATTTCTCGAATATTGATATTCAGACACCAGGGGACTCTCCGGATGTTCTTGTTGCAATGAATCCAGCTGCATTAAAAGTAAACCTAAGGGATTTAAAATCCGGGGCAACTATTATAATTAATGTAAACTCATTCGATACGAAAAATCTAAGACTTGCCGGTTATGAAACTAATCCGGTAGAAGATGGATCACTCACAGGATATAATGTTGTCCAAGTCCCTCTTTCAAACTTAACATCAAAAGCACTTGAAGGAAGCGGACTTTCAGCAAAAGAAATAGGACGTTGCAAAAACTTCTTTGCGCTGGGTATGATGTACTGGCTATACAGCCGCGAAGTTGAGCCTACGACTGTTTGGATAGAATCAAAATTTAAGAATATGCCCTTATTAGCCGAAGCGAATAAGAAGGTGCTTATGGCAGGATATTACTATGGTGAAAATACAGAGCTCTTTACAACCAGATATTATGTTGAGCCAGCCAGACTGCCTGATGGAATGTATAGAAGTATCTCCGGGAATGAAGCAACTGCATTGGGATTTATAACAGCATCGGTTAAATCCGGACTACCATTATTTTTAGGTTCATATCCTATAACCCCTGCTTCAGACATACTTCATGAGTTAAGTAAATACAAAAATTTCGGAGTAAGGACATTCCAGGCAGAAGATGAAATAGCAGGAATTACAGCTGCTATAGGGGCCGCATTTTCAGGAGCGCTTGCAATTACAACCACAAGTGGTCCCGGACTTGCCTTAAAAACAGAATCAGTTGGTCTTGCGGTAATGACAGAAATTCCTATAGTAATAATTGATGTTCAAAGAGGAGGACCGAGTACAGGACTTCCAACCAAGACAGAACAATCAGATCTTTTTCAGGCAGTACATGGGAGGAACGGTGAATGCCCAGTAGTAGTTATAGCAGCCTGTACACCCAATGATTGTTTTAATATGGCAATTGAAGCATCAAGAATAGCATTAAAATATATGGTACCGGTTATATTATTAACTGATGGTTATATAGCAAACGGAGCTGAACCATGGAAGATTCCTGAACCTGATGAAATATCTAAAATAGATGTTAAGTTCAAAACAGAGAAAGAAGGATTTTTCCCATATTTAAGAGATGAAAACCTTGCCCGTCCATGGGCTATACCAGGAACACCGGGTTTGGAACATAGAATAGGAGGATTAGAGAAAGCCAATATAACAGGTAATGTAAGTTATGACCCGGAGAACCATGAATTCATGGTGAGGTTAAGAGCTCAGAAAGTAAAAAATGTTGAGAATGATATCCCAGAACTTATAGTTACTGGAGATGAAAATGCTGAACTACTTGTTGTAGGATGGGGAGGCACATATGGTTCAATTACTGAAGCTGTCAACAGGTCAAGGAAGAATGGTAAGAAAGTTGCCCAGGCTCATTTTAAATATATATCACCTTTCCCAAAGAATACAATGACTATTTTAAAGAGATATAAGAAGATACTCTGTCCAGAATTAAACCTTGGGCAATTATCTCAGTTATTAAAATCAGAATATTTAGTTGAAGTTGAATCCTTCAATAAAATCCAGGGACTTCCATTTAAGTCATCTGAAATTGAACACAAAATCGAATCGATATTAGGAGAAAAGTAATGGCAGATGTTAATGATGTTGTAAAATATACTTCGAAAGATTTCTCATCTTCCCAGGATGTAAGATGGTGCCCAGGATGCGGCGACTATTCGATTTTGGCTCAGATGCAGAGATCATCACCAGATTTTGGAATAAAGAAAGAAAACTTTGTCTGGATTTCCGGTATCGGATGTGCTTCACGTTTCCCGTATTATATGGACACATACGGATTTCATGGGATTCATGGAAGAGCAGTTGCTATAGCTACGGGGGTAAAAGTAAACAGACCTGACTTATCAGTTTGGGTTGCCACCGGAGACGGTGATTTGCTAAGTATAGGAGGTAACCACTTTATACATGTGTGCAGGAGAAACGTTGATCTTAAAATAATTCTATTTAATAACAGGATATATGGATTAACGAAAGGTCAATATTCTCCTACATCAGAGAAAGGGAAGAAGACAAAAAGCACTCCATTTGGAAGCATTGATTTTCCATTTAATCCATTATCTCTTGCAGTAGGAGCAGGGGCAACTTTTATAGCCAGGTCATTGGACAGGGATCCAAAGCATTTACAGGAAATGATGAAAAGAGCAGCTACTCATAAAGGAACTGCTTTTATCGAAGTATTTCAGAATTGTAATATCTTTAACGATGGAGCTTTCGAAATACTAACTGAAAAAGATACTAAGGCAGATAATGTATTAGTACTTGAGCAAGGTAAACCGATGGTATTCGGAAAAAATAATGATAAAGGTATAAGGTTGAACGGAATTACACCTGAAGTAGTAAATCTATCAGAAGGAAAATATTCTATTAATGATCTTTGGGTTCATGATGAATTTGATGCTGATAGCACAAGGGCACATATAATTTCCAGGTTTGCTGAAAAGGAGGGATTTCCAACTCCAATAGGAATATTGAAGCAAGAAATAAAATCCACTTACGATGCAGATTTCCATGAGCAAATAGATAATATAAAGAAAACGAAAGGGGAAGGGGATTTAAGGAAGCTACTATTTACAGGAAATATGTGGCAGGTAAACAATAATAATTAAATAAAATAACTAATTATTGGAGGTGAGTTATGAGTGCACTTGTTCCATTTTTACACTTTCCAGGTACTTGTGAGGAGGCCCTAAATTTTTATAAACATTGTTTTGGAGGGGAAATTTCAGGGATATCAAGATTTAAAGATGCACCGATGCCAACTCCTGAATCTTATAAACAAAAGATCATGTATTCCGAATTCAGATCAGACGATTTGTTCCTCCTTGCTTCTGATGGACCACCTGACTATAAAGCAGCTCAACATAATGATGTCTCACTTAGTATCAATCCCAAAGACCCTTCAGATGCTGAGAAAGTTTTCAAATTACTTGCAGAGGGGGGCAAGATTTCCATGCCGTTAGAGAAGCAGTTTTGGGGAGCAATTTTTGGAATGGTAACCGATAAATTCGGTTTCACCTGGATGGTAAGTTGTAATATACCAAAGCCATAAATTACATTTTGTCTAAACTTTATATATAACTATTTTTAAGGCTTGTTAACAACAAGCCTTTTTATTTTATGATTGATTTTAAACTTCTTAAAAAAATAATATCTGATAATAGCTCATTCCTGATTACAACTCATGTTAATCCTGATGCTGATGCCATTGGGTCTGAAATTGCGTTATATATAATTCTGAAAGAGCTTGGGAAAGAGGCACATATTGTAAACTATAGTGAAACTCCGTATAACCTAATATTTCTGGATAAACCCAAAGCGATTGAAACGTATAACGAGGATAAACATATTCCTTTGATTCATACTGTGGATGTAATTATTGCAGTCGATTTTAATAAATCGGACAGAGCAGTTAAAATGAAGTCAGTCATAAATGATTCTTCAGCATTAAAAATCTGCATAGACCATCATCTTGATCCGGAGAAATTTGCAGACCATTATTTTATTGATACAATATATAGTGCAACCGGAGAAATCATATATGACTTTATAAAGAAAACTAATATTATAAAGTTGACATATGACCTGGCATATCCTTTATATGCAGCGATAATGACCGATACAGGATCATTCAGGTTTGAAAGAACTACAGAGGGACTTCATTTGATAGCTGCAGAGATGCTTAAACTTGGAGTAGTTCCAGGGGAAGTATTTGATAAAATTTATGATCAATGCAAACTCAGTAAATTTAAGTTACTTGGGCTTTCACTAAATACGCTTAAGTTGTTTGGAGACAATAATAATGTAGGTTACATGATATTGACACAGAAGGATTTTCAGGATACAGATGCATTAGAATCTGATACGGACGGGTTTGTAAATTTTGCTTTATCTGTAGAGAATGTTAAGATAGGGATAATATTCGTTGAACTAATGGATGGATTTAAAGTAAGTTTCAGATCCAAGGGCAACGTTTCAGTGAATAATCTTGCTAAAGAGTACGGAGGCGGGGGACACACAAATGCCGCGGGTGCAAGATTTCCCGAACATAACTTAGAAGAGTTACTGCCAGAGATATTAAATAAAGCTTCAGAATACGCAAACAAGGAAGGATAATGATGTTTAATCTTATAATTAAATCGGGTGAAAAGAAAATAGTATACAAACCCTATTCATTGGCTCTAAAATATTTAGTAGACGAGAAGAAGCTGGAACAGAGTCTGCTTAATATTGAAAAGATCATGAATGTAAAACTGTCTGCTCTGCAGAAAAGGAATTTTCTTGCAAAGGATGGAAAAGAGATAAGGGCTTCAAAGAAAGACGGCAGACCTGATGATATAATATTTTCGAAAGTAAAGGCTGATGAAAGTTTAACTACAGATTATTTCAGGAATCATTTGGCTGGTTTTATAGGCAGCATACAAAGCGAGGAGGTCAGCAGTCTTCATATATTCATACCTAAATATGATATATTCAAGAAATATTTTAATGATGAGAAATATTATTACAGAACATTTATAGAGGGGATAATATTAGGAAATTATTCCTTTGACCTTTATAAATCAGGCCAGAAGAAAAAGAAGAACCTGGAAGTATTTGTATATGGTGAAAATGGAAAGTTAATAAAGTCAGCCATTAAAACTACGCTGAACCTAATGAATGGAGTTCTATTTACAAAGGATCTCCAAAATGAACCTGCACTGAATTTAACCCCTGACATGCTAGCCAAGAGAGTATTAACTGAATTGACACAGGCAGGGATAAAAGTAAAGATCTTTGATGAAAAGGAGATTAAAAGAAGAAAGATGGGTGGACTCCTTGCTGTTGGAATGGGTAGTGATAATCCTCCAAAATTCATTGTGATTGAATATAACGGCGCAAGCAAGGCAGGAATTAAAAAACCAAAGAAGATTGCATTGGTAGGTAAAGGGATTACATTTGATTCCGGAGGGATATCAATTAAACCAGCGGCTAATATGGGAGAGATGAAAGCCGATATGTCTGGGGCAGCAGTAGTAGCAGGTACTATATTAGCGGCCGCAATAGAAAAGATTCCGGTTAACATTATAGGCATTATTCCAACAGCAGAGAATATGCCTTCGGGGAAATCGATGCGACCGGGAGATATAGTTAAAACATCGTCGGGAAAAACAATTGAAGTTGACAATACAGATGCTGAAGGTAGAATTATTCTTGGTGACGCACTGGACTTTGCATCTAAATTAAATCCTGCCGTAATAATAGATCTTGCCACATTAACGGGGGCCTGTGTTGTTGCATTAGGAGAAAATACTGCGGGGCTTTTTACTAAGAATGATAAACTATCTGCACAATGTTATAAACTTGGTGTAAAGACTTATGAGAGAGTATGGGCAATGCCAATGTGGGATGATTATAACCAACTAATTAAAAGCGATGTAGCTGACGTAAAGAATGTGGGGGGGAGATGGGGCGGTGCTATATCTGCAGCAAAGTTCCTTGAGAAATTTGTAAATAAAGATATACCATGGGCGCATATTGATATAGCTGGTCCAGCAATGGCAAATAGTTTTACCAACTACAGCAAGAAGTACATGACAGGTTTTGGGGTAAGATTATTATTTGAATATTTGTTAGGCGAAATCTGAGAATATTCTTCCATCCTTAATTTCGAATACCTTATCTGCAAGGTTAACGAGTGCCGCGTTATGGGTAACAATTACAAAGGTTTTCTGAAACTTATCTCTTAGATCTACAATCAATTTATGGATAGATTCGCTATTTGCAGAATCAAGGTTGCCGGTTGGCTCATCTGCAAATACTATAGAAGGGTTATTAGCCAGAGCGCGTGCGACAGCAACTCTCTGTTGTTCGCCACCGGATAATGCTGCGGGTTTATGATTGAGCCTTTCAGAAAGACCGACTATTTCCAATAATTCTTTTGCTTTTGCAGAAGCTTTTGCAAGACTTACCCCATTGATCATCTGCGGGATTGCAGTATTTTCCAATGCAGTAAATTCAGGAAGGAGATGATGGAACTGGAAAACGAACCCGATATTTCTGTTCCTGAATTTAGCAAGCTTATCATCGGACAATGTGAATATGTTATTGTTATTAAAGATTACCTCTCCGCTATCGGGTCTATCCAATCCTCCCAGCAGGTGAAGAAGAGTACTTTTACCAGCTCCGGAAGCACCGATAATAACAGAAATCTTTTCAGACTCAATCTCAAGCGAAACTGATTTGAGTATATCGAGTTTAACATTTTTCTCAGTCTGAAAAGACTTAATTAAATTAACAGCTTTTAACATATCATTCCCATTTAATGGCTTCAATCTGATTAACTTTAGCGGCACGCCTTGCAGGAAACAGAGCTGCAAGAAAAGAGAGCAGGAGTGATATACCTGCAATGAAAAAGAAATCGGAGACTCTCAACTCCAATGGGAGGGCATCCATTTTATATTGTGTAGGATCCAGGGGATATATTTTATAAGCCAACTGGAGAAAGCAGATAAAATATCCAAGAACCGATCCCGCAATTGTACCAAGAATACCTATAAACAGACCTTCGAACATAAATATTCTTATTATTGATTTTTCTTCAGTTCCCATTGACCGGAGAATCCCAATATCTCTTTTCTTTTCAATAACTGACATTGATAATGATCCGAGGATATTAAATGATGCGACTGCAATAATAAGTGAAAGGATAATATATGCAGTCCATCTTTCAATCTGCATTACGGCATAGAGTTCTTTATGGAAATCGTACCAGGTATAAACATCAAAATTGTTTTTATCGAGAAAGGCTGAAAGTTTTTCTTTAACGTTATTGGATTCATTAGTATTATTTAACCTGAAATCAATTCCCTGAATCCGGTCATCATAGCCAAGCAAGTTTTGGGCAGGCTCCAGTGCGCTGAAGATATAATTGATATCATATTCATTATTATTGGAGCTATAAATACCGCCCACTACAAATGTCTGCATTTTAGGCAGGGCAGTTTCTGTAATTACATTTTCAATTCCCGATGGAGAAATAAGAGTAAGGGTATCGCCGATGAGAGATTCCAGGCGGTCGGCAAGTCTTAATCCGATAAGAACACGAGGGTATCCTGCGGAATCAGAAAGGCTATATTTGCCGAACAGGATATTCTTTTTAATATCATAAATTGTCTGACCGGATGATTCAGTTATTCCCTTAAGGTTAATAACCTGGGTTTCTTTTCCTCTTACAGCCAACACTTTACCGCTAACAAATGGAGAATAGCTTTTAATTTCCTTAATGGCGTTGAACTGTTTTGTATAATCATTTGCATGGAAATGAAGGTCAGGATT
>JARLHD010000359.1 GCA_031292435.1 Ignavibacteriaceae bacterium | reverse complement strand
TATCGCTAACAAAAGAGCTTCTGAAGCACTACTTGAGCAGGATAATTAATATGATTGTCATTCTGAACAAGATTGTCATTCTGAACGAAGTGAAGAATCTCTCTTCTTGTCATTCTGAACAAGATTGTCATTCTGAACGAAGTGAAGAATCTCTTTATTAACTATATTTTATTAGGAGTTTACTTATGTCCCGTAAAGCTATCGAAGGTCTTCAGCCAGAAATTCTGTGGAACCGCTTCTATGAAATTACCCAGGTCCCGCGCCCTTCTAAAAAAGAAGGTAAAATACTTAGCTATCTAAAGGACTGGGCTAAGGATAATAACTTTACCTGGAAAGAGGACAAAGTAGGTAACCTCGTCGTCTCCATTCCCGCATCAGGCAGTATGGAGGATTATCCCGCCATCGTCATTCAGGGTCATGTCGATATGGTCTGCGAAATGAACAAAGGTACAAAACACGATTGGGATAACGACCCGCTCACACTGAAACAGGAAAATGGATGGATCAGGGCGGAAGGTACTACCCTCGGTGCCGATAACGGAATAGGACTCGCCGCTGGTATGGCCGTCTCTGAAGATGCCTCCGTTATGCACGGACCCCTCGAATTACTATTCACTATCGATGAAGAAACAGGACTAACAGGTGCAGATAATCTCCAGTCCGGCTTTATCACCGGTAAATATCTTCTCAACCTCGACTCTGAAGAAGATGGAATATTTTATATCGGTTGCGCCGGTGGTATCGATACCGTCGGTAGTTTCACAATCGAAAAAGAACCCGTAATTAAAAACGTAACCTCCTATGAACTCCTAATATCCGGATTGAAAGGTGGTCATTCAGGTTCCGATATCAACCTTGGCAAAGCAAACGCAATAAAAATACTAGCCCGTACACTCGATGCCCTCAAAGGTATTGATTACTCAGTCGCTGATATCTCGGGTGGACAGCTCCGTAACGCTATCCCCCGTGAAGCTGAAGCAGTTATCCTCCTTAATCCCTCTGATGAAAATATAGTTCTCGAAAAAATAAACACCCTCTGTGAACTTATCGTAAGTGAATATCATACAGTAGATGGCGGATTAAAGATAAATCTGAAAAAGCTTAATAAGCATATCCCCGAAGTCTTTACAAAACATTTCACAAAGAACCTTGTAAATGTTATCCTTGCTATGCCCCATGGTGTATTGGAAATGAGCCAGGATATTCCCGGACTCGTTGAAACCTCCACAAACCTTGCATCTGTTAAAACAGAAAATGGTAAAGTAGTATTCGCTACAAGCCAGCGCAGCTCAATCGATAGCGCCATTCACTATATAGCAAAAAGTGTAAACTCAGTATTCGAACTCGGTGGGGGACAGGCAAAAACATCCGATGGTTATCCCGGCTGGAAACCAAACCTCGACTCTAAGATCATGAAACTCTCCAACATTGTCTATAAAGAACTATTTGGATCAGAACCCCTTATCCAGGCTATCCACGCTGGACTCGAATGCGGCATCCTCGGTAACAAATACCCCGGCATCGATATGGTCTCATTTGGACCAACGATAACCGCCGCCCATTCACCCGACGAAGGAGTCGAAATCCAAACAGTAGAAAAATTCTATCAGTTACTAAAAGGCGTCCTCTCCCGCGCCTCCGACCTGGAGAAATAATCCGTATTTGGATTTAGTTACCTCCGTATTTGGATTTAGTTTGGTTCATATTTAACGGCCTTAAATAAAATGCGTTAAAAATATTTGCGTAATGGAGTGATAAGCGGGAAATGTGTTTGTTTTTATTTGGATCGTATTAAACGGCATTAAATATTTTGCGTTAAATAAATTCAGTGAAATGGAATGGCAGTGAGGGAAACTGTTTGAGCTTAGCGAGTTGTTTCCCGAGCAATAGAATGGAGCTGAATTTATAGCGAAAGATTTTAAGCCAAAGTTCTTTGGGTACTTTTCTTCTAAAGAAAAGTACAATGAATTGTTCCTTTTGATTCTTTTCCTGCGCCAGGAAAAGAACGAATAGTTAATTTATATGCAATATTGACATTGGCAATATTCATAAATCTCATCATATCCATAATCAATAGTTAACTCTTCACCGTTCTTAATGTCTCTCGATGCAATAAGTTTGAGAGACATTTCGTCCCCCTCGTCAACTTCGCAGTTGCAATCGCACTTATGATTTATATATTTAATTACTTCAGTATTATTGCAGTCAATGTAATTGATCTCGTTCCAGAAAATGTAAACATTATTCTCATCCTCCTCACGTCTTATGCACTCCTCCTCGGATATAACTTCCCCCTTAATAAGCATAATATTCTTACCGCATGGAATATCTGCGGTCGTAAAAATACCTTTCCCGTGTATCTCCGACTCCTGCACCTGTACATATTTAGAATAACACATAACTTCCTTCAATACATTAAAAACTTGGACAGTGAACATACCAATAAATCTTGTCAATAAATATTTTAAATCCTCACAATAGTTAGGTAACCTTTTGACAGTCCAACGAAAAATATATTTTATTTATTTTTTCGTTGGAACCCGAATTAGTTACCTAACTACAGTAGAGGATATTTAAATTATTTCCCGATATGTGGTGAATGAGAGTTCATCGAGAGATGAACGACTCTTGAACGAGAGATGAACGACTCAGTTCCAAAATGATACACCCTTAAAATTTTTCTCTTCGTAATTTTCCAAAAAGAGACCTAACTACTGTGTAGGATATTTTGATTATTTATCACTGGAATGTCCATAGTGGCTTCGTATTTAACATTCACGATTCTTTTAGTATTTTTCTGTTTTGCAGAAAAAAAAACAGAGAAGTATTATAAAAAAAGTTGATAATATTGACCGTTTTAACGGTAATATTGCGCAATAAACCCCCACTATAATAGAACGATATTGATTTTATATAAATATTTACCGCTATAATGGTATATTTTAATAATAATATTTATTATATTGATATAAACATAGTTTTAAGTGAGATTTTACCGCTATGGCAGTACATTATATTCAAATATCAAATCCAAATGACTTTGCGAAAATTATTCAATTTTATCGAAAGAAAAGTGGATTAAGCCGGGAGAAATTGGGAATGCTCTCTGGAGTTGGCAGAACAGCAATATTTGATATTGAACATGGAAAAACAACTTACCAAATAGATACCTTACTAAAAATTATGGATGTACTCAATTTGAAACTTTATATTGATGGATTATTTAACAGAGAGCTTAAATGAGTAGAGCTAATGTATTTAATTTTGGCAAATTATGTGGTCATTTAGAAGAAATTAAACGTTCTAAGGAATATAAATTCTCATACCTTGAAAATTATCAGGGTAAACCAATTTCCCTAACAATGCCGGTTGAGAAAAAAAACTATCTCTACAATGAATTTCCTCCCTTTTTTGATGGCTTACTCCCTGAGGGGTTCAATCTCAATGCTCTTTGTAGAAAACTCAAAATAGATAAGGATGATTCATTTCAACAATTACTGGTAGTAGGAAAGGATGTGGTTGGATCAGTAACCGTAGAGCCTGAAGATGAATAGATGCCCTCTGTCCTATGCAGAAATTGCTGATGGTTTATATTCGGATAAGGGATTAAAAAAACTGAATGTTCGTTTAAAAAACCTAAAGAAACTTGACTTTACTACTGAAGAACTATTAGAGGAGGCTGCTTCCCGAAGTGATAAAATATCGCTTGATGGAGTTCAGCCAAAACTAAGTGCCATACTTTCAGTGTCAGAATCTGCTTTCAAATTTGTGGACACAAAGGGGATTTTCATTATTAAACCTCAGCAACTGATCTATCCGCATATTCCGGAAAATGAAGATCTTACTATGAGGTTAGCTCAAAAATCAGGAATAGATGTGCCGCTCCATGGACTACTATATGACAAAACTTTAACACTTCATTATTTTATTAGACGATTTGATCGCCCAAAACCAAATGTCAAATATCAGGTAGAGGACTTTGCACAGCTAAGTGGAAAAAATAGAAATACCAAATATGATTCAAGTATGGAACAGGTTGCCTCTTTGATTGAAAAGTATTGTACATTTCCGGCAATAGAAAAAGTAAAACTGTTTAGATTGACTCTGTTTAATTTCTTAACTGGTAACGAAGATATGCATCTGAAGAATTATTCTGTTATTACAAAGGATGATATCACTTCACTTTCACCTGCTTATGATTTGCTAAATACCACAATTGCTTTGAAAAATACGAAAGAGGAAATAGCGCTGCCTGTAAAAGGGAAGAAGAGCAATCTAACCGGAAATGACCTGATCGTTTATTTCGGAAAAGAACGGTTACAACTGAATGACCAGACAATCTCGTTAGTTCTGAATGAATTGAAAGAAATAATCCCTGAGTGGGAAACAGAAATAGGAATTTCATTTCTTTCCAAAGAATCAAAGGAAGCATATGTTGATCTCCTTAATAATCGTTGGACATTAATCAAATAGATGAAGAAAAATAACGCACCCGAAGAATCCCTCGAAAAAAAACTCTGGAAAACTGCCGATAAACTCCGCAAAAACATGGACGCCGCAGAGTACAAGCACGTAGTAATGGGCTTAATATTCCTAAAATACATCTCCGATGCCCACGAAGAACTCTACCTCAAACTCGTTGAAGGCAAAGGAGAATACGAAGGTGCCGACCCCGAAGACAAGCACGAATACACAGCAGAAAAAATATTTTATGTCCCCCCATCAGCAAGATGGAAATGGATACAGGGCAGAGCCGCACTCCCAACCATCGGCAAAGACGTTGACGATGCAATGGATGCAATCGAAAAAGATAATCCTTCCTTGCGTGGAGTCCTGCCAAAAGTATTCGCCCAGGAAAAACTCGATAAGGCAACTATCGGCGGACT
>JARLHD010000358.1 GCA_031292435.1 Ignavibacteriaceae bacterium | reverse complement strand
GCTACTAATACTGTAACTGGCATAGCCGATGCATATATGGATTCTGTTCCTATTGTTGTTTTTACCGGTCAGGTACCTTCTCATTTAATTGGTAATGATGCATTTCAGGAAGCAGACATAGTTGGAATTACTCGCCCGATTACAAAACATAATTTTCTCGTACGCGATGTAAGCGAATTAGCTATGACAATAAGAAAAGCATTTTATATTGCATCCTCTGGCAGACCGGGTCCGGTAGTAGTAGATCTTCCCAAAGATGTTATTAACTCCAAATGTGAATTTATATATCCTGATAATATGGAGATTCGTGGATATAAACCGACAATTAAAGGTCATTCAAATCAAATTAAAAAAGCAGTTGAAGCTATTTCAAACGCAAAAAGACCTCTGTTGTATGTCGGCGGTGGAGTGATTATGTCAGGTGGTTCCCAGGAACTTGCAATATTCGCCCGGGAAAATAAACTTCCTGTTGCAATGACACTTCAGGGATTAGGCGCATTCCCCGGTACCGATGAACAGTCTCTTGGAATGCTTGGAATGCATGGAACTTATTGGGCCAATCAGGCAGTCGATAACTGTGATGTGCTTGTATCTCTTGGAGCCCGTTTTGATGATAGAGTAACCGGCAATGTAGAAACGTTTGCAAAGAATGCTTTTAAAATACATGCCGATATTGATCCAACCTGCATAGATAAAAATGTTATTGTAGATATTCCGATCGTGGGAGATGTAAAACATATACTTGCTGAAATGGCGGCTGAAATGCCAAAACCCCCCGATATAAATGATTGGTGGAGTCAGATAAATGAATGGAGAGATGAATGTCCGATGCAGTATGAAGATAATGACGGTCGCTTAAGAACTGAATATGTTATTGAACAATTATCCAAAAAGACATATGGAAACGCCGTTATCGTAACTGATGTCGGTCAACATCAAATGTGGACCGCACAATATTATAAATATAATTTCCCTCGTTCAAATATTACAAGCGGTGGCTTGGGTACAATGGGCTTCTCAGTTCCCGCATCTATTGGTGTCTCCTTTGCTATAAAAGATAGACCGATAATCTCAATCAGCGGCGATGGTGGATTCCAAATGAATATTCAGGAACTGATAACAGCGGCTGCCTATAAAGCTCCCGTTAAATTCATAATTATAAATAATAGTTTCCTTGGTATGGTAAGACAATGGCAGGAAATGTTCCATGGTGAAAAATACAGCTTTACTGATTTGAGTGCCAGCAACCCCGACTTTGTCAAAGTTGGAGAAGCTTTTGGAATAGAATCTTTCTCAACAGATAACCCCAAAGATGTTGATTCCCTCCTTGATAAAGCGTTGTCGATCAATGACAGACCCGTGCTTATTGAATTCAAGGTGGTAAAAGATGATCTGGTATTTCCCATGGTCCCATCCGGTGGATCAATTTCCGAAATGCTCGTTAAAAGAATAAATTCTAAAAGGATGACACTTTTATGAAACATACAATCTCAGTTTTAGTTGAGAATCATTTCGGTGCTTTCGACCGTATTGCAACAATGTTCAGCGGAAAGGGATTCAATCTAAGAAGTATTTCAATTGGTGAAACAGAAATACCTGATATTTCCCGGATGACTGTTGTTACAGAGGGCGATAATCAGATATTAGATCAGATTGTTAAACAGCTCGATAGATTAATTGATACGATTAAGGTAATTGATCTTACTTCTGCTTATCACGTTGAACGTGAATTGGCATTGATTAAAGTGAGTCTTCAAAAGGGAACAATGGAACAAATAAAAAATATCACGGATATATTCAGGGGAACTATTGTTGATATTACGAATGATTCAATGACAATTGAAATAACAGGTCCTCCTGATAAAATCGACGCAACTGTAAATGTCCTGATGCCTTTTGGAATAATGGAAATGGCTAGATCAGGTATAGTTGCTCTTACCCGCGGTGAACAGGTTAAAAAAAATAATAAAGATAAAATCAAGAAAAACACTAAAGAAAAATCACAAATAACTAATTAAGGAATCAAAATGAAAGTTTATTATGACCAGGACGCAAATTTGGATTTGCTCAAACAAAAGAAAATAGCTGTATTGGGATTTGGTAGCCAGGGACATGCCCATAGTCTGAATCTAATGGATAGTGGAATGAATGTTTCTGTCGGGCTCAGAAAAACTTCTGCTTCCTGGGAAAAAGCTGAAAAAGCAGGACTTACTGTTATGACTGTTTCTGAAGCTGTTAAATGGGGTGAAATTATCATGATTCTGCTTCCTGATCAGAATCAAAAAGCAGTTTATGATGCTGAAATAGCTCCCTATTTGAAAAGTGGCGATACTCTTGCATTCGGTCATGGCTTTAATATTCATTATAAACAAATTATTCCTCCTGCTGATATAAATGTTATGATGATAGCACCTAAAGGTCCGGGGCATCTTGTTCGCAGAACTTATCTGGAAGGTTCCGGCGTTCCTAATTTAGTTGCTGTTCATCAGGATCCTTCTGGAAATACTTTGCAGATGGCACTTGCATGGGCAAAAGGCATCGGTGGCACCAGGGCTGGTGTTATTGAAACTAACTTTAAAAATGAAACTGAAACAGACCTCTTTGGAGAACAGGCAGTCCTTTGTGGCGGTTCTGCTGAATTAATTAAAGCTGGATTCGAAACTCTCGTTGAGGCTGGCTATCCTGCCGAACTGGCTTACTTTGAATGTATGCATGAAATGAAATTAATTGTCGACCTCTATTATGAAGGACGCTTATCCAGGATGAATTATTCTGTTAGTGATACTGCTGAGTATGGCGGGATGACAAGAGGTAAAAGACTTATAACCGCTGAAACTAAAAAGGAAATGAAAAAAATTCTTTCTGAAGTGCAGAGTGGTCAGTTTGCAAATGAATGGCTCGCAGAATACAATGCCGGCATGCCGAACATGAATAAACTGAGAAAGGAAAATAGAGAACATAAAATTGAAGAGGTCGGCTCAAAGCTTCGCGGTATGATGAGCTGGCTTTTTAAGAGAAATAAAAAGGAAGAGGTTGGCGTATGACCTATAAAATAGCCTTGCTGCCGGGGGATGGAATAGGCCCGGAAGTCACAAACTCGGCTGTTCAGGTAATAAAAAAAGTTGCTGATAGTTTCAACATTAGGTTCGAATTTAAGGAAGAATTAATCGGAGGATCCTCCTTTGAAAAATATAACTCTCCTTTAACTAATGAAACTCTTCAGACATGCTATGATTCGGATGCTGTTTTCCTGGGTGCCGTGGGCGGACCCAAATGGGAGGGTCTACCTCATCATTTAAAACCGGAAGCGGCTCTCCTTAAACTTAGAAAAGAACTCGGGCTTTATGCAAATATCCGTCCGGCTAAAATATATAATGCTCTTATAAATTCTTCATCACTTAAAAAAGAAGTATTAACCGGAACAGATTTCATTGTTCTGCGTGAATTAACCGGCGGTATTTATTTCGGACAGCCACGCGGCTATGATAAAAACCATGGTTGGAATACAATGGAATATACAACTGAGGAAGTGGTGAGAATTGCAAGAATGGCTTTTAAATTAGCAAAAACCAGAAATAGAAAAGTTACATCAGTTGATAAAGCCAATGTTCTTGAGGTTTCTCAGTTCTGGAGAAACATTGTTCATGAAGTACATAAGGATTTTCCTGATATCGAACTAAATGATATGTACGTGGATAACACTGCAATGCAGATTGTCCGTAATCCAAAACAGTTCGATGTTATTCTTACATCGAACCTTTTTGGCGATATTCTAAGCGATATCGCAGGAATGATTACCGGTAGTCTTGGAATGCTTCCTTCAGCTAGCCTGGGGGATAAATCTGCATTATATGAACCTGTTCATGGCAGCGCACCCGATATAGCAGGCAAAAATTTGGCTAATCCTTTGGCAGCTATCGCTTCGACTGCGATGATGTTCAGTTATACTTTTAATATGTCTAAAGCGGCTGAACTTATTGAGGGTGCAATTGAACGAACCCTGGCTGAAGGTTATAGAACGTCCGATATATTTTCAGAAGGATCGGTTCTTGTTTCGACAGAAAAAATGACCTCCTGTGTAATTGAAAACTTTAATGAGATTTTTAATGAACAGGCTTTAGGGGTATTCACTTTATAATATTTAAGGAATCAAATGAGTGAAAATATTTTAATATTTGATACAACTTTAAGAGACGGCGAACAATCTCCCGGTGCTTCATTAAATGTATATGAAAAATTGGAAATTGCACGCCAGCTTGCAAAATTAAATGTGGACGTTATTGAAGCCGGCTTCCCCGTTTCCTCCCCTGCTCAATTTGATGCAGTAAGAAGAATCGCAGATGAATCACAGGTGATTATAGCCGGACTTGCACGCGCAAAAGAGATTGATATCAAATCTGCTTTTGATGCTTTAAGAAGTGCAAAGCATCCAAGAATACATACATTTTTGGGTACTTCGGATATTCATATCCTTGGAAAATTCGGTGACAGTAAATATGGAGTTTCTCTTTCTGAAAAAAGAAAAACTGTTTTAACAATGTCTTTTGATGCTGTAGCCTTTGCAAAAACTTTTACTAATGATGTGGAATTCTCTGCAGAAGATGCGGGTAGGACTGATATCAATTATCTAGCAGAAATAATAGAAGCTTCTATAGATGCGGGGGCGACTACCGTTAATATCCCCGATACAACAGGATATAACTACCCATCCGAATATGGTTTTCTGATCTCTGAACTCAAAAAAAAGGTTAGTAATATTCATAAAGCAGTAATTAGCGTGCATTGCCATAATGATCTTGGACTCGCAGTAGCAAACTCATTATCCGGTGTTCAGAATGGTGCCCGCCAGATTGAATGTACTATAAATGGCATCGGTGAAAGAGCCGGTAACGCATCTCTTGAAGAAATTGTAATGGCATTAAAGGTAAGAAAAGATATATCCGGCTATCATACCGGAATTAATACTCAGGAAATATACACTACAAGCAAAATGGTTTCAGGGTTTACCGGGATTATTGTTCAGCCTAATAAAGCAATTGTAGGTGAAAATGCATTCGCTCACGAATCGGGAATTCACCAGGATGGCGTCTTAAAGGATAAGCAAACTTATGAAATCATGACGCCTGAATCTGTCGGGGTTAATAAGACAAAATTAATTCTTGGTAGACACTCCGGTAGGCATGGACTTAAAGCAAGATTGGATGAACTTGGATATCACCTTTCCGATCAGGAAATGCAGAAATCTTATGAAGCCTTTCTTGTTCTGGCTGATAAAAAGAAAGAAGTGTTTGATGAGGATTTAAGAGTCTTGATGGGTGACGAAATCTATAAAGAGAACCAGCTTTATGAACTTCAATATCTCCATGTCAATGCGGGAACGGATATTATACCAACTGCCACAGTGCAGATAAAATCTGAGTCAAAGATATTGCAGGAATCTTCTACCGGGGATGGACCTGTTGACGCAAGCTTCAATGCCATCGAACGCGCACTTGGTTTTAAACCAACGGTTGAATCATATAACGTCCGTTCAGTAACCTCCGGAAGACAAGCCTTGGGTGAAGCAATAATCAGAATAAGGAACGGAGAAAATTCTTTTACCGGGCGTGGAACATCTACTGATATCATAGAAGCAAGTGCAAAAGCCTATCTGCAGGCAATAAATCTATATCTTACTTTCAATCAGCAGGAGATTGAAATAACTGAAAATAAATTAGAAGTCAAACAAGTATAAAGGAATTGAAAAAAATGGGAATGACGATCACTGAAAAAATATTAGCTGAATCTGCAAAACGTTCACGGGTTATTCCCGGAGAGAATGTATGGCTGAATGTAGATGTATTAATGACTCACGATGTTTGCGGTCCTCCTACTTTTGCCATCTGGAAAAAAGAATTTGGTGAAAAAGCAAAGATATGGGATAAGAACAAATTAGTCGTTTTCCCTGATCATTATATTTTTACTAAGAACCCTCATGCAAATAGAAATGTGGAAGTCCTTCGCCAGTTTGCGGCTGAACATGAACTTCCTAATTACTATGATTTGGGAACCGAACGTTATAAGGGTGTATGTCATATCGCTTTGGCTGAAGAAGGATATAATGTCCCCGGCACCGTTCTGTTTGGAACTGATTCACATACCTGCACATCAGGTGCGTTTGGAATGTTTGCAACCGGAGTCGGCAATACCGATGCTGCTTTTATTCTGGGAACCGGGAAAATCTGGGAAAGGATTCCAGAATCTATGAAGTTTACTTTTTCAGGTAAAATGCCTCCATATTTAACAGCGAAAGATCTTATTCTCCAGATATTAGGAGACATAGGAACTGATGGGGCAACCTATAGGGCTATGGAATTTGACGGGGACGCAATTTCTTCTTTATCTATATATGAAAGAATGACTCTGACAAATATGGCTATTGAAGGTGGAGGTATGAATGGAATTATCGCAGTTGATGAGATCACTTCAAAATTCCTTGCAGATATAGATGTGAATGACTATAAAACTTATCAAAGCGATCCTGATGCGGTTTATCATTCGAAATATAATTATGATGTTTCTAAACTTGAACCTTTAGTAGCAAAACCTCATAGTCCTGATAATCGTGATACTGTAAGAAATGTTGCGGGAACTAAACTTACAAAATGCTATATCGGTTCATGTACAGGCGGGAAAATTACTGATTTTTATTATGCTGCAAATCTGCTCTTGGGTAAGGAAGTTAAAGTTACTACGTTCATCGTTCCTGCCAGCACAGCTGTAGCCAAACAGCTTTCGGAAGAAACTATTTCGGGTATCTCATTAAAAGATATATTTGAAAAATCAGGATGCATAATTGCCGAGTCATCATGCGCTGCATGTCTTGGAGGTCCTTCTGATACTATCGGCAGAAGCATTGATGGTGATGTCGTTATCTCTACTACTAATAGAAATTTCCCCGGCAGGATGGGAAGTAAATCTTCACAGGTCTATCTTGCTTCTCCTTTGACAGTGGCGGCATCGGCAATAAATGGCGCCATAACTGATCCAAGGGATTTTTTATAATGAATTTATTTAACAATAAGATTTTATTAAGGTAAATATGGAAAAGAAAATAACCGGCAAAGCGTATGTATTGGGAGATAATATTGATACTGACCAGATTATCCCTGCAGAACATCTTGTTTATTCAACAAGTGATCCGGAAGAATTAAAAAAATATGGACATTATGCTTTATCAAGCGTACCTGCAGATGGGGCTGGTTTACCAAATGGTTTCACTCCATTTATAATCGGGGATAATTATAAATCAGATTATAAAATTATAATCGGCGGATCAAATTTCGGCAGCGGCTCTTCAAGAGAACATGCCCCGCTTGCACTTCAGGTTGCCGGTGTTAAAGTAGTCATTGCTGAATCCTATGCAAGGATCTTCTATCGTAATTCAGTAGACGGCGGCTTCCTGGTTCCCTATGTCAGTAAGGAAAAGCTTAATGATAAAATAAAAACCGGGGATATTATTGAAGTTGACCTTGAATCAAATAAAATAAAAAATCTTTCAAACGACAGCAGTTATCAACTATTTTCTCTTGGAGACGTTTTTGAAATAGTAGAAGCCGGAGGATTATTTGAATATGCCCGCACCTCCGGGATGATATAAGGTCTCTTTAATTTGGTTTTCTTGTCCTTATTTGGTTCTTATTTAACGGCGTTAAATATTTTGCGTAAAATAAATTCAGTGTAATGGAATGGAGCTGAATTTATAGCAAAAGATTTTAAGCCATGTTTCTTTTGTTACTTTTCTTGTGTCAAGAAAAGTAAAGATAACTTCTAGAAAAGTAGAGAGATATTTTATAAATAGCACATGAAATAACTATGAATACAATCGAAATCTTTGATACAACTTTGCGCGACGGCACGCAGGGAGAGGGTGTAAATCTTTCAATTAATGATAAGATTGGTATCACCT
>JARLHD010000357.1 GCA_031292435.1 Ignavibacteriaceae bacterium | reverse complement strand
GAAGTTGAACTTATTTCCCATATAGTAATTGCGGAAGAGACCTGGTACAAAAGGATATCGAATGAAACATACGAGAACAAATTCTGGAACATTCTTTCTTTAGATGACTGCGAAAAGCTGGAAGCAGAAACCAATACGAAGTTTATAAAATACATTAGCTCTCTTTCCGAGGAGGATTTCAAAAAGAAATTAGCATATAAAAGCTCAAGGGGTGTTGATTTCGAGACATCGATAGAGGATATACTAACCCAAATAGGTTTGCACGGAATGTATCACCGGGGACAAATAATGCTGTTAATGCGTAATTCCGGAAAGGAAACTATTGCGACAGATTACGCAATGTACATGCGCGAAAATGAATCCGGGCAGAAGTGAACCGTTAGATTATTCCATCAATAAGGAAGTTAGATGAATAGTTAAAGAATTGCGAACTTAACTCTTACGCTTTTTCGGATTGTTACCTTGCCTGAAATATTTACATCCTGCGAATTTACAACAGTAAGAGCATTAGGCATATTTGTATAGACAGGGGCAGAGTTAGTTTCATCAATTTCCAATACACGTCCCAATTTTAATCCCAAAGTAGCCGCCATATTTTCTGCTTTTTCTTTAGCAGCTTTCAATGCCTTTTGATAGGCAATTTTATTCTGGAGTTCATTATCGGAAACATTATATACTGAACGCACAGTTTCAAAATCATTACCGGATGATAATTTATTGGTTACCTCGTAATATTTAGATAAATCTTTAAGCAAGAATGAAACCGTTACTTCTGTATAAAAACCTTTCTGAATAGTTTCGTTGTTTTTGTACACATAATTTTTACCAAGGGTAATTGGATATTTTGTTATGTCATTGGAAAGAATCCCTGCGCTTTTTAACAGAGATATTAATTCATTAAGGTGATTATCGTTGACTTTTTTACTTTCTTCAATTGAATCGTTAATAGTTTTTATCTGGACTGTAAAAGTCATTTGATCAGCGGGAAGTATCAGTTCAGAGGTTCCGGTAATATTGATATATCTTTTATTTTCCTGAGCTTTGAGGGAGGCAAAACAGACAAGAAGCAGGGCGAATAAGAAGTATTTCATTTTAATATTCCTTAAATGTTAATAATGCGGGAACTTATTTATCACTACTTCTGAATTACATTCTAAAGTAGAGTATTTTCTACGTCATCGTAAAGTTTATCGATTTCGGTTTGGATTTCGATTGTTTTGGAAAGGGCGGTTAGTATTTTACAATAGT
>JARLHD010000044.1 GCA_031292435.1 Ignavibacteriaceae bacterium | reverse complement strand
CGGGGCAGCAAAAAAAGACCTGGAGGAGCAAACGGGAAAAAAGATCTTTGAAATTATTATTGGAGATGTCTCGGATGCAAATTCTGTAAGAAAAGCAGTAGAAAAAATAAAGGAACCTATTGATGCAATAATTTTAAATGCTGGTGGAATGGTTGGAAAAACGGCTGCGAAAATTACGCCTTCCGGTATGAATAACTTAGCTGCTACGAATATTTTAGGTCATGTGATCTTAGTGGAGGAATTAATTAAACATTATAAGTTAAAAAAAGCAGTACTATATCCCAGTGCGGAAGCTGTACCGGGAGTAAAGATGCTCGGAATGAAACCGGTTGCAATGAAGACTTCCTCTGTAGATGAGTTTGCTGCTGTTCTTGATGGATCATATTTTGGTAATAAGTTCGATGCAGTGCATGCATATGGATATGTCAAATACGCAGCAACCATGTGGATGTTATCAATGGCAAGGAAATATCCTGACATCAAATTTGTTGTTGTGAGTCCTGGGAATACAAAAGGAACTGAAGCACCAAATAATCTTCCCCCGGCAATGAAATTTATGTTGAAGTATTTTATGATGCCTGTTGTATTTCCATTGATAGGGGGAATGGTGCACAAGCTGGAAGTAGGTGCAAAACGCTTTGTAGATGGCATTTCGGATGAGCGATATAAAAGCGGCATTTTTTATGCAAGTAAAGAGGGAAAGTTATCTGGGGACTTGGTTGACCAAAGCACTTTTTTCACTGATTTGAAAAATAGTACATTTCAAGATAACGCCGATAGAGCAATTCATCGGTTTATAAAATAGCTGAAGTGAGATTATTAGTTTAAGTTAAAATTATTTTAAGTTTATACCATTTCTATAATCCATGTGCATTTACTATGGCAAAAACTATGTCAGAGAAAATTAACTTCTTATATTACAATGCGTTATAGAAACCTGAAACTCATTCGTAATGAGTAGGTCATTTGGCTTAAACTAATTCCCAAATCACCACTAATATCTTCCCTTAGCGCTTCTTTACTTCACTCATCAAAACTCTGCTATTCTAATTTATAAACCTTTTCAAACCAGCGGAATATCAAACCCCACCGTATTTGTCCAGTACCTCCTCCCTGCTATCGAAGGAACACCTGTCACCGCTAAAAGTATAACCACATCCTTAAAACTCTGGAACTGTGGCTTGATAGCCCCCAGCCTAAACATTATGCTGTACTTCGATTCCCCCTTATTTCTCATTTCGTCTGCATCATCCTGCGATATCTCTATATGCGTATATATAATTGCTGTTTCATTAACAGAGCCTTCCTTTGGGTTATACCAATAATAATAAAGATGAAGAATAATTGGAGGTTTTATAAATCCATAAACATCCATCGTAAAACTCACAAGATCCCCCTCAATCAGGAATTCCTTTATACTTAGTTCCCTTCCCTTCGGCGTGAAGAAATTCTTGATTGTTAAATTTCCCTCGTGCACAAAAGGCATATTATATTTGATCAACTTTTGGTATCCATTCCGCCCTTCCAATTTCGAGTGGCTCCATAACTCCTTTAAAACAACCACCTTGTTTATCTCTTTCGCCATTGTCACTACCGCAGAAAAATTACTTCTCCCTCTTACCGCCTTCTCAGATTTGCTCTTTTTATGTTTTTTTGCATGTGCCTTGAAGTATGTTTCCCCGTTAATTGTGAAAAATTCTACTGTCCCCGCCGTTCCGCTTAAATTAGATTTACCTCTTTTTCTAACCATCCTCGCCATATTTACTCCGTTTTTTTTACAGAAAAATTATCTTTCGACTACTGAATCGAGCGCATTTCGAGCGCATTTCGAGCGCAATTCCTATTCTAGATTGAACTTAATTTGTACTGACTTTGACCTTACCATGCTAATCCCGCATTGGTCCGTTCGATATTCCGCGTCTTTCCTTTGTTCTTTCTTTACTAAACCCGTTCTGATCAGTTCTATATTCCGCGTACCTCACCTTTCCACTCCTACTATTCCTCCATGTACCCATACGATTGCTTATTGCCGGTTTCTACAATAACCGTGGTTACCTTCCGGTTTAGTTCAATATTTAGAAAATTCTAATTATTTATAATCTTACATAAAAATAGTAAATTGTTTCATTTTCAGCCAATAGTTATATAACGTTTCCTTTCAATTTGTAAATAATTCTCCTATTTTTCGCACATCATTTAAGATTATTGTTTTGAAAAAGTGCATTCCCTTATTATTGGCATTTTTCATCTTTTTGAATTCAGCGGGATATATAATTCTTTTCTGGCAGATTCAACAGGATGTTAAAAGAGAAATGATTCAAAAAATCTCTGGTATAGTTCCGGATAATGAACTTACCTGCATTAAATTTCCTAAATCAGGCATATCTTTGGCTGAATGGAAAGATATGAATGAATTGGAATATCAGGGCTCAATGTATGATGTGGTTAAAAAAGAAGAGTCAACTAATTATTATATTTTGTATTGCCTCAACGATCAGAAAGAAGATGCACTAATAAAAATTTATAACCGCCATTTCTCTGAAGATAAAGAAAAATCAGCCCAGAATAATTTAAGAGTTCCACTAACTTTAATTGCTCCTGCAATATTGAAAAACAATATTTCTATTAAAAGAATAAATACAATTTCCTCAATTAACAATTATCTTAGCTTCAATTACCAGTCAATCTGGCTCGATAAATTAACTCCTCCGCCTAAACAAATAGTATAATCAATTTAAATCTTCTCTTTATTTCATATAAATACGGAGACTCCAATTCGTCTTCTTCTTTTGAAGAAGTATTAATCAGATAATAAATTTAATTATACTCAATATGAAAAAAATACCAGTTATTATTTTATTTGTGCTGTCTTTCGTTTTCTTAACAAATGCACAGCAGTTAAAAGATACCATATCTTTCAAATACCCGTCTGAAATTCAGATTTCAGCACCAAGATTAAATGCCCCGCTTAGTGAAATCCCTTTTGCCACTAGTATTGTTGGACCATCTATCTTAGATGAACAGCCTCGCACAATCTCTATTGACGAAGCCCTTAAACTTGTTCCCGGCGTAAAAATAGATAACCAGTCCGATGCTGAAAGGGTTCACCTTTCCATCCGTGGTCAGGGTATCTTAACTGAAAGAGGCACCCGCGGTATAAATCTCTTAATCGATGGAATTCCAATGAACGATCCTACCGGGTTTGTACCCGACTTTTTTAACATCGATTTCAATAATGTTCAGAAAATTGAAGTCCTTAGAGGTTCTGCTGCCGCTCTCTTCGGTGGTTCCGCTTCAGGCGGCATTATTAGCATTACAACCCAGACTGCACCCAATGTTCCTCTCTTCGGCGAAATTTTCGGAACAGGTGGTTCTAATGGTTTCTGGAAGGCTGCCGGAAAATTTGGGGGGCAATCAGACAATACTAATTATTTAGTAAACTTTTCTCGTACCATGGGTGATGGCTACCGCCAGCATGAACATTTCTGGGGAAATTTTGTCTCCGGTAAAGCTACCTATACTCCTACTGAAAATATAACCTTAACACCTATCTTTGTTTATACTGATGTGTTTCATGAAAATCCCGAAGGTGTTCCTTTAGCTACTTATCTCCAGGATCCTAAAATCCCAAATGATGCTTCTATTCCTGATGATGAATATATCGAAACTAATCGCGTTACTACAGGACTTACCGGAACTATCAAATTTACTGATAACCAGGATATCAGATTTGATGGCTACGTAAAAAAGGGAACTTTTACTGAATCATCCAATGGTTCTTTTAATTATCAAAACCTTACCACTCCTGGCGCTTCAGCTCAATATGACCTCGGATTTGGTTCTCCAAATTCTTCATATAAAAATACTATCAGCGCCGGTATCGATCTAAGTGGTCAAACAATTGATCAGAGCAGTGTTATTCATTATCCTCAAATGGCTGCAGGTCTCGCCGATACTACTGTTGCTCTGCAATATATAAAACAAAGCGGGCTTGGTTTATTCTTATCTGATAAAATCGACTTCTCAAATGAATGGACCGCTGTTGCTAGTATAAGGTATGATAAAATTCATAATGAACTTACTGACAAATTTGATCCTTCTGTTACCGGTAATGCTGATTTTGACAGAACTACTGGACGTATTGGCGTTACCTATTCCCCAATGAAGGAACTTAATATTTTTGCTAACTGGGGACAGGGATTCCTTCCACCGGCTACCGATGAACTCCTGAATAATCCTAATGGATTTACCGGTTTCAATAAAAGCCTTACTTTTGCAACATCAAGTAGTATCGATCTCGGTCTAAGAGGTGCTCTAATGAAAGATAATTTGTATTACGATGTTTCAGGATTTTATGAAACTACTAATAATGACTTCGACCGTTTCAGAGTTCTGGATTCCTTGTTTAATCAGGTAGATTATTACAGAAATGCAGGCTCTACTCGCAGAATAGGACTTGAATTCTATGGCGCCTATTTCCCTATTGATAATTTGGAATTACAGATTGCTTATACTTATTCAAACTTCAAGTATACAAATTCTGACACT
>JARLHD010000356.1 GCA_031292435.1 Ignavibacteriaceae bacterium | reverse complement strand
TACCTGTCTTCTGGTACTAGGAATATTCTGGGCGATAATATTCCAACTTTTTCCATTATCAATTGAGTATTCAATTTTAACAGATGAAATAACATCAATAGCTTTCCAGGAGATATTTATACCTTCTAAAGAAGAATATGGAAGATGTCCTACAGGTCCCTCTAATTTTATAGCGGCTTTAATCCAAAGATTAAATGGATTATCGCTCATGTCGGTAACCGTCGGGTCGCTTGCATCAGTTACTCTCAGTCGTGCAAGAGTAGCCGGGGGTACAATTGGCAAAATCCAATAATAAGCACCGGTGGACGGGAAATTAGAAACGACTGGATGCCAGTTCTGTCCGTTATCTTCTGTATAATCGATATTAACATTATTGACGCCGGAAGAAGTCCATGTAATTAAAGTATCCTCCCAGATAAATTCGCCGCCATTCGGGAATATCCATTTGAGAACTTTAGAAGAATAAATAGAGAATGTTCCGGCAGATATAGAAACCGGAGTTCCCTGGCGGACATCGCTGACTTTTATACGGCAATTATCAGATCTGAAGTCGACATTAGGAACTACCCAGTTATACAGTCCATTACTAGGTACTTTAGCTGCAATCGTATTCCAATCAGCTCCTCCATCGATAGTATATTCCAATTTAACGCTGTCGATATTTGTTGAGGTCCATCTTATTTCATTAGTAGTACCAACTATCCATTGTTCGCCGCCATTTGGAGCAATCATACCAATAGTTCTGACAGCCTGAGTGGAGATAGTAAAAACTCCATCGCTGTAAGCTATAGGAGACCCTGTAAGTGCCTCACTAACCCTGACCCTATATTGATCAGAAGGAATTGAGAAAGTTGTTACATAGTCACCATTGCTGGGAGTACTGCTAACCAGTGTGTACCAATCGGTCTGCAGCAGTCCATTATTAGTAGTAAATTCAATTTTAACATTTTGAATTCCTACAGAAGTCCATTGAATATGGACAGGCGATCCGGCAGAATATACAGCTCCGGCAGTAGGGGAAGTAACAGAAAGAGTAGAAATAGGCTGAATAGTGAATGACTGACTGCTTACATCAGAAGGAACACCATCTGTAGCATCACTAACCCTGACCTTACATTGAGTCGAATTTATGTCAGGAAGACTCCATGCATAAGATCCTGAACTAGGTAAATTATTTGCAATTGTATTCCAGTCAGTTCCATTATTAGAAGTGAATTCTATTTTAACAGTATTTATTGCATTACCATCCCAGGTAATATTATGGGTTGTTCCTGCCTGCCACATTTCTCCGCCGATAGGAGAAGTAAGTTTTATTGACTGGACAACAAGATTCGTTATAGTAAAATTATTATTAGAAATATCGAAAGGCTGACCTGTTCCATCAGCATTGCTGATTTTTATTCTGCATAAAGAAGAATTTGCACCGGGGATTGACTGCCAGACATACTGCCCGATACTTGGGGTCGAAGCAATAATAGTAGTCCAGTCAGCTCCGTTATCAGTAGTAAATTCAATTTTAACATTTGCTATGTTAGTGGATGTCCATGAAATATTTGAATTAGAGCCGGCCTGAAGGGTTTCACCGCCATTGGGAGCTAGAACAGTTATTTCAGGAGGAGGAGCAATAGTAAAAGTTAATGTACTAAGACTAACAGGGAATCCGTTGACAGCATCTGTAATTCTGATTTTGCAATTTGTTGAAGGAGTATTGGGAACCTGAGTCCATGAATAAAATCCGGTACTTGGGATATTGGCTACAATAGCATTCCAATCTATGCCATTATTAGTTGTATAATCAATATTCACTGCGGTAACACCGGTGCTTCCCCAATTTATAATCTGGGTTGTACCAGCCTGCCATACCTCACCGCCGTTAGGGCTTTTGACAATAATTTCCCTGGGGATATTATTATAAATAACAAATGAGCTATCGGAGATAGCGAAGGGGGCGCCAAGATCAGCATCGCTTATTTTGACCCGGCATAATGACGAATTTACCGAGGGCACCGGGGACCAAACGTAAGATCCATTATTGGCGGTACTCTGAACAATTGATGTCCAGTTTGAACCGTTATTGCTTGTAAATTCTATTTTAATATTAGCGACAGTCTGGGGGAAATAAGGTGAACTTTTAAATTTAATATTTCCGCCGCCACCGACTTTAATTTTACCTAAAGCATTCCATCTTATAGTTTGGGTTGAGCCTGACATCCAGTTTTCACCGCCATCGGGGGTGATAATTTTAAGAGCTGGCTGTGGAGAAATAGTAAAGACACTATCGCTTGCAACTGACGGATATCCGTCAACAGCATCAGAAATTCTAATTCTTGCATTTGTAGAAGGAACATTAGGTACAGCATTCCACAAATAGTACCCTACGCTCGGGGTGCTGTTAGTAATGGTACTCCAGGAATAACCATTATCTAAAGTATATTCAATCTTAACATTATTTACCTGAGAGCTATACCATGTAATTTCTTTACTTGAATTAGCTTCCCAAACTTCACCGCCATCAGGGCTGGAGACTTTTATAGTCTGTGGAGAAGCAATTGTGAAAACAGATTTACTTTTGTCAGTCACAGTCGGATCAGAAACATCTGTAATTCTTAATAAACACTGGGTAGAAGGTGTATTAGGAATAGGGTTCCAAACATAATAGCTACTGTCAGCAGGATAAGTAAGAATCACAGGATTCCAGGCAGTGCCATTATTTAGGGAGAATTCAATTTTAATACTTGTAATACCGCTGGATACCCATTCAATTCTGAAAGTTTCATTTACATAAAGAACTTCTCCGCCGTTTGGTTTTGAAAGGGCAAGAGTTTTAGCTCCGGTTTGCATAACATTAAACAAACCTGTACTAACGCCATATGCAGCCTTATCGTCAGTGGTTATCCTGATAATTCCCTGAGATGTTGGAAGGTTGGGAATAGGGTACCAAAGATATGCTCCATTATTCGCAACATTGTCTGCAAGCACAATCCAGGTTGTTCCCTCATTAGTAGAGAATTCAATCTTAACCGTGGATGTTGAGTTGCTTGACCACTGGATAGTTGTGGTTGATGCTACCTTTATGGTATCACCATTCTTTGGGGAGGTAACAGTCATTGTTACATTACCTGTCGTTGTACTACCTCCCGAACCGACAATTGAAGAGCTATCTTTACAACTGAGACTCATGAAGGAAGATAAGAGGAGTAAAAATGACCCCAATACAATTTTAGAATATGTATGGTTGGACATGGCTTTGACCCACAAAAAAATTTATAAACTTATTAAAAAGAAAATTATATGCATGTTGTTTGATTGTCAAGCAAATAGTATTATTTAATGGGATTATATAAAGATAATTTCTTAATGATATTATAGGGGATTACCTGAAATTTAATGAAAGTGGAACGTATATTAAGCCTATAAATGGAGAGGATTAGCGTTTAGCACTGTGTTTGAAAGCATTAATCCGGGCATAGTTATTTCTTAAAATATTTGTTAGTATTTTTACTGCATAATGAATATCAGGAGCAACAGGTTATAAATCTAATTAATTATCTAAGCAAATCATTTATTATTATTTTAATTCTATCCGATTTTGTTTTAGCGGGACCTCCCTTTCTGACTGATGATCCGGAGCCGGTAGATTACATGCATTGGGAATTTTATGTTTCATCAATACAGCAGTTTTCTGATAATAGTGTAGATGCGACACTACCGCATTTTGAAATTAACTATGGACTTGTACCTGATGTACAGGTGCATTTAATTGCTCCGATGCAGTATACAAAACG
>JARLHD010000355.1 GCA_031292435.1 Ignavibacteriaceae bacterium | reverse complement strand
CATTGATGACACTCATTAGATGTTTTCTTATTGATTAGATTAACATTATATTAAATATTAAAAAATTGTGTGTTTGAAGAAAATCGCTTATGACATCACCTGTGATAAAATCGGCATTAAGCAATATTCCTCGGAATGATGATTCCCGGTGTTGAGAAAAGTCCATTCTTTGAAACTTATCAAAAGTGTATGCATTTGCCTACTGGCCCACAGTTCAACTTTTTCCTTGAGCTTCCCTCTGCCTTAGAATAAAATATATCCTTTAAATGTCCTTTCCCTTTTATTCATAACAACTTTTGCTTTTGGTTCAAAAAGTATTATGTTAACGATCCTTAAAAATGAATGTACCAAAAAAAGGAAAAAGTTATAACTCCTCTTATTTTTTTGCACTTGTTAGAATCAAGGTTCAGTCAATTTCGATTGCCGGTTACAGGTCTTATGTTATGATTACAGCTAATTTCTAATCCCTCGAATACTGTAATTCAGAAAGCCTGATTATTTAATAATCGGGCTATTTTTTTAGTAGTAGTTCCCCTTTCATCCCTTTGCTCTATTTAATAAATCTATTTTCATCCCTATATATCAACGTAGAAATAAGTAATAAATAGTACAGTAATCGTGGGAGATTATGTGGCTCTCGCTGAGTTGAATTATATCAAGCTACCGCTCATGTTGTCACTCACTACTGATAAAACCAGACAAATCTTTTTTACACTACTGATTGGTCCTCAGTTCAACTTTCTTGTAGATGTTGCACAGGAGGTAAATCATAATGATCTTGATTATCCAAACACTAATATTAAACCAATAGATTTATACAAATCAGTTACTATTAATGGTGTCCTGGCTTTGGGTAGTGCTTACAACCTGAATTCACATTTAGTGCTTTCTGCAAGGTTACGACTCGACTATGGATTTAATGATGTTGAAAATAAAGATGTAATGGTTAGTTACTCATGTGCTGTCCCTGTTCGTTTTTATTCTACTGAACGTACAGCAACACACAACCTTACAGCGGCTCTCATGTTAGGACTGGATTTCAAATTGTAACAATCGTAATTCTAAAAGAATTTGTTATTTACAGCCTGCATCCGTTCCATAATCAGTTCTCAGCTTGTTATTTATCAAAATGGAACTCAATGTTTATTGCGGCAAAGAAATTCCTGGCAGGTGACGCATTGAAATAATCCGGTAAAGTGCCCGGTGCAGCTATTTGATTTACGGCAACCACTTCAGAATAATGAGTATTAAGAATATTGTCCATTCCGGAATATATCTGAAGTGTAAAATAATTTAATAACCTCTGCCTCCAACCGAATTTAGCATTTAACAGTGAGTAAGCATCAATTGTACTGGAATTAGCATCATTAAGAAATCGTTTATCGAAATAGAAGTACGTTCCATAGAGATAAAATCCGGAAGTCAAACCTAAATCAAATCCTGCAGAGACAACATTAGGAGAAATACCTGGATATTTATTACCTGCATAATCATTAGTTCCGTTTATGTATTCTTTATATTTAAATGAAGTAAAAGTATATGATGCAAATGGTCTAAGAGACCGGAAAAATCCAGATGAGTTATTCAGTAAATTATTATATGAAAGAGCGGCTTCAAATCCCATATTATCTGATTTACCTGCATTAACATTATAAGTAATTCCGTTTATTACCTGGGGGATATAGGAATCTACTATTTTCATGTAATAGAGGGCTCCTGAGTATGATAATTTATTACCGGGCAAGTTTCCTTTACCACCTATTTCATAGTTAATATTGCTTTCAGGTTTAAGATTATTATTTATATCTCCATTAGGCAAGAGAATTTCTGAAACTGTTGGAGCCGAATAACCAGTACTTACCAATGCGTATAGCTGAGTATTTTCATCAACATTGTCTGTTAAAGAGATGACAGGAGTTACGAAAGGTTTATTATTTCTGACTCCTGAATAATCCACATTATTCAGCGGGAGAAAATCGTAAATAGTATAATTCCCTCCGCTAAGTCTGAACCCGCCTGTTAATGAAACTGATGGAGTTAAATCTAAGTTAGCCTGCAGAAATGCGACATAGGAAACAAGATCATATTCTCTGTCAAAGTTTATATTTCCTGTTGTAAATGCTGCAGTATAATCGTAATGTTTTTCAAGATCATAATTTCTAATCATTTCAGCACCTAAGATTAAATTCGCTGGAAGAGAAGCAATATCCGACGACCACGAGAATACAGTCCTTCCCCCAATTTTACTTGCACTTGTTCTGTTGATATATGGTTCTTCAGGACTTATTGAAAAATTATATCCGGTAAATACAGAACTTATATTCTGAAATTCTTTTGTGAAATTGTAAGTATGTGTAATGCCAGTAAGAAAACTCTTTTGATTTAATCCTATGTCTTTCTGTGTATAAACCGGGTTAGCAGCTTTAGGTGAATTGGCATATGTAATGCTGTCAACTTCGCCAGGAAATTTATCATCAACGGTGTTTACCAAAGTAAGAAAGGAGACTGACTGATGATCACTTATACTGAAGTCACCAGACAGAGTAAAATAGTTTCTTTTAGAAGAAGAATGTTCACGATAACCGTTATCATTCTGATAACCATAGTTAACAAACATATTTCCGTTCTCAGTACCGGCCCTGTAATTATTATTTGATCTGAACAGACCATAGGAGCCAAATATAGCATAATGATTAAGATCTAATTCCTCGAACCGTGCTTTCTTGGTAAAAAAGCTAACAGCTCCTCCTGTAAGGGGTCCATAGATTATAGAAGAAGGACCCTTAAATATCTGTATTGAGCCGAACGCAGAGAAATCGATATCATTTAAGGAAGTGGTACCATCTGCATCAGTAAGGGGGATGCCATTATAATATATTTTTACATCTCTTAAATTAAAACGGGATTTTGCACCAATTCCTCTAAGCAGAATATGCGACTCTGCATTTGTGCTCATAGTTTCCATCTTGACACCAGGGACGGTATTGAGGGTCTGAGAAAGGAAGATATCATTATCCCTAAAAAACTCACGTGGACTTACCACAGAAATTTCACGCGGGTTTTTAAGTTTGTTTTCATTTTTCCCCTGAACAAGTATTTCCCCTAAATTGAATAGTTTAGGTGCAAGCATAATAATATTATTTATTGACGCTATAGCATTCCGTGTAAGATCAATAAATTGATATGATATATGGAAAAATTTAATTGTATCTGAACGGGTAAGCCTGGATATGTCAGCAATTCCTTTGGCATTAGTCAGAACAGTTGTCGGAGAACCGGAACCTGTAATTACAACGCCTTCGACCGGTTGATTATTTGATTTATCCAGAACTGTAATTGTTTGTGCACTTAATGAAAAAAAGGATAGAAGACAAACCAGTGTTATTAAGAAGGGCATGTGCAATCTCATTACATTATTCCTGATTAAGAAAGAAAATAAATCACGCAAAATTATATAATAAATTATTTAATTGTGCAGATACTGCACCATAACCGGGGCAGTATCTGCCTGAAAATGATTACATTTTATAATTACAAAGCATAAGAAATAGTCAGATTACCATAAAATGTTGGCTTATATGAACCGGGGAGAATATAGCCATCACCGGTACCGCCATCTTTAGGCTGTTCCAAACCACCAATTGTCGGACCGACAAAGATGTATGAATAGTATGTACTGCTGAGAAGGTTATCGCCACCGACAGCAACATCAAACGAAAAATGGTTACCAAATTTCTTCTGGTATCCGATTTTTGCGCTAAGTAAATCATATGATTTCATATAATTGGAATTATCGAAGGTAACCGGGACTTTATCAACAAACTGGAATGAACCGAAAGCATATAATCCAATATCTGTTGCCATATCGATTCCCATATTAAACATATTGCGTGGAACCCTGGCAACATCTTTACCGGAGAAATCGATAGTAGCTGCATTATTGTTGTTGTCGCTCTTGAAATTTTTGTAAGTAAAATCAGAATATGTATATGATAACCAGGGGCGAAGTAATGAAACAGTACTGTTTTCATCACTTATGGCAAGACAACTTAATGAAAGTTCGGCACCAAGATTCTGTTGTTTACCTGCATTAGTTGTCAATGATACAGCGCCGATTTTCTCAGATACCAACTTATCTGTATTCTCCAAATCAAAAAGAGCTAACTGGTAAGAAAACTTACTTTTAAGAAAATTACCTTTTGTTCCTATTTCATACTGCACTGCACTTTCCGGCTTAAGAGAAAGATTTATTGAATTATCTGAATTAATTATGCTGCTCAAAGCTGGTGGTGTATAACCCATACTTATACTTCCATAAACTGAAATATTTTCAGTTATTAACTTAAGTATGGAAATACTAGGAGTAAAATAAGGATCGAATGCCTTTACAATCAACGTAGAACTATCCTGAATGGCATTATTCTTCAGCAGATTTTTGATTCCAAATTCATTCTTATTTAAACTTCCACCAACGGTAACGACAAACTGCATGGGCAGAAATATATTCCATTCAGTGAAAACATAATAATTCAATGCATAATTTTCCTGATCCGAAGGCGATTTGAAAGGAATGAAATAACCATTTGAAGTATAATTTGTTTGTTGAGTAAACAGTCCGAGTGTACCGTTTAAGCCGATGTTATCACCCTGCGTCTGAAATCCAAAAGCAGTACGACCGCCGAAATTGATTTTATTCATATCTGTAAAACCATGTGCAAACGGCTGACTAAATGAGTTACCTGTGGCGAATAAAGTTGTTTGGTTAGTGAAATGTTCATCGATCTTGTAATAATCAGTTACACCAGTTCGGAAACTTTGAATTTTAATTTGAGAATTATTCAAAGCATATACGGGATTATCAATAGCTAATCTGTTATAGAAGTCGATACTGTCAATTTCACCCGAAAGCTGTTCATAGGAATTTGCATAGGCAAAATAAGTAGAGATAGATTGCCTATCATCGGCTTTGAAGTCTCCGGTAAACTGGACATAGTCCTTTATTGAGCGACTATTGGGTCGGAAAGAATTATAAGTCTGATGCCCATAATTGACAACCATATCGCTATTTTCATTGGCAGTTCTAAAACCAGTATTTGTACGAAATAAACCATAACTGCCTCCAAGTGTTTGCTGATCAAAACTAGTCTCGTTTGGATTTGGTTTTGCTGTTGTAAGATTTACCGTACCTGCAATAAATCCTCCGTATAAGCCCGAGGCGGGACCTTTAATAACTTCAACACTGCCAAGATTAGAATAATCTATATCATCCATAATTGTAGAGCCAGTAGCATCTGTAACCGGAATATTATTGATAAATAGCTGGTATCCAAAACCATTCGAATTCTGACTGAAGTTGGGATAATAACCACGGATAGAAATTCTAGCCCCTCCCCATGGAGTACGTGACTGCATTTGAACGCCGGGGATATTATTTATTGAATTCTCCAGTGACAGACCACTTGCGCGGCTAAGATCTTCCTTTGTGAGTGTTCCGATTGACTGAGCTTTTTGAAGTTGATTATTTCCTATTACTTCAACTCCTGTCATCTGCAAAGGAGCCTGAGTTAACTGAACAAATACCGGTTTTGAAGGGTCAATTATCTGAACAACTTTTTTCAAATAACCAATCCTGATAAAAGTTAAGGAAGATATTTCCTTATTTGAAGAGATAGTAAATTTACCATATTCGTTTGTAGTTGTGTTAACGGAATTATCATTGGACAGTACAGTAACGCCTGCTACGGCATCTCTTGATTGTTCATCCACCACGGTTCCATTTAAAGAAACCTGGGCTTGAATTAAAGCAGGCGCAAGCCCAAATAAAACTGCACATAAAATTATGAAAAACTTTTTCATATAATATTATCCTTATTAAAATATTAATAGATTTTTGTTAATGATATAAGTCAACAGTATTCAACCATTATTGAATAATTAATTTTACGGGATTAAAAAATATCAATGCGGTAAGATAACCGACGTTAAATATTCTATTGACGGCTGACCAGTTAAGAAACTATAAAATGATTTTATACAACGAATCGGGGCGGAGGAGATTCGTTGAGATAATATGGATTGTCATAAATAAGAAGATTAAGAATTACCAAGTCAGCTAACAGACCATATTGAGGTAATATTCGAGTTGAATGTGAAATATATTTGAAATTTTTTGATAGAGAATTGACTTTGGCTTTTTTGTCATTTTCAGTGCTGGTTTTAACATGATTGCAGAAGTTATCATTCAATTCTTTTTCGTTAATATCACTAAGGCAGAAATACGTTACTGTATCTTTATTGAGTTCAGTTTTAACAACATCGTACATCTCGTCATTATATTTAAATTCCTCCCTTTCTCTTGTCCACACAAGACTTCCAGATCCATTTTTGAGAGGGATGGAAATCTTTGTCAGGAGGCTCTCATCTATTTTTTCTTTAGTTTTTTCCTCCATTTCATTTCTGATTTCAGTTCTCAGAAGGAGAAAAGGGAAATAAAAACTAAACATATTAGAGACGAAAAGAATAATTAAAAATGTTGTTAAATAATTTTTCAATGGACCAATTGTTTCAATTTTTCAGGAAGGAATATTAACAATATTTTTCTAAAAGAAGAAAAAACAGCTGTTCATTTTTTATACACTATATTAATGATAAATCAGGTTTTGTGAGTATCTGTGATCTATAGCCTAAAGCATTAAATTTATTAATTCTTCCCTTCCTATTTCCCTTTTACATAATGATCATCCTTAAAACGCATATTGACTGATACCCCATTATTTGTTGTTACATCGGTCTCCGCATTTAATTGCCCTT
>JARLHD010000354.1 GCA_031292435.1 Ignavibacteriaceae bacterium | reverse complement strand
TTCTTTTAATTCATTTAAAGGAAGCTGACTAGCAGCATCACTCATAGCTGATTTGGGATCAGGGTGGACTTCAAGAAATAAGGCATCGATACCGACAGCTGCTGCTGCGCGTGCAATAGGTTTTATAAAGTCAGGTTGTCCTCCCGTAATTCCACCTTCACCAGGAATCTGTACGGAATGGGTAGCATCCATAACAACAGGGAAACCTAATTCTTGCATGATAATAAGTCCTCTCATATCCACTACAAGGTTATGGTATCCGAAAGAGGAACCTCTTTCAGTAAGCAATATTTTGTTATTACCAGAGTTAACAACTTTTTGTGCAGCAAACTTCATATCGCCGGGAGCAAGGAACTGACCTTTTTTAATATTTACTACCTTGCCAGTTTTTGCAGCGGCTTTAAGCAGGTCAGTCTGCCTGCATAAGAATGCAGGAATCTGCAGTATATCAACGTATTGAGCGGCTATTTCAGCCTCAGCAATGGTATGAATATCGGTTAATACGGGTACATTATATTTAGTTTTTACTTCTGCCAGAATCTTAAGTGCTTGTTCATCGCCAATACCAACAAAAGAGGAATCGCTAGTTCTGTTAGCTTTCTTATAGCTTGATTTAAATATAAAGGGAATGTTTAATCCAGAGGTAATATCTTTAATTTTTGAAGCGGTATTCAATATTAGTTCTTGTGATTCGATTACACAAGGACCAGCAATTAATACAAAGGGATTTTGTCCACCTATTTTGATACCGTTTACTTCAACTATCATACATACCAGAGATTATTTCCTGAATTAGAATTTATTTATTGTTGTCAATTAATTCAGACTGCATTCTCCACCACCGCAGCAGGATCCTGAGGGTATATTACAATTTCCCTGAGAACAAGGTGATTCATGTGAATGCGAATGAACCGAAGGACTAAAAGTTGAGAACAATTTAGTTATTTTTTTAGAATCACAATCAGGGCATGATACTTCATCCTGTTTGACAGAGGATTTATGAAGAACTTCAAATTTTGTATTACATACGGAACATTGATATTCAAATACCGGCATAATATTAACTCATAATAGATTTTTATAATATGAAATATAATAAAATCTTCTAACCTGTAATAAAAATTACGAGGAAAGGAGTGGATTAAGATCATTTTTTATATGTATCACGAGTTTCGATAACATCAGAGATATAATCGAAAACAGGCATTCCAAAAGTAATCCAGGCATCTTCTATAGGTTCATTTGCCAATCTTTCCAGGACACCTTTAACATACCTGCCGGATTTATTTCTACCGCCCAGAACCTTAACAATTCCTAACTTATATGTGGCAAGAGTCCAGTCTATTAAATTATTTTTATTTATTACTATATCATCGATTCGTTTGAATGAATATTCAAGATACAGACATTGAGCCATAATTGAGTTTGCAGGGTCAAAAGGGTGAAAGTTTTTTTTACGTCCCAACCTTCCCGGCATTAGTCTTTTTATATCTTCCCACATCCAATCGGTTATCTGACATAATCCTTTTGCACCAGTTTTTTTATTTACTGCTTTATAGTTGAAGTTACTTTCGCACTTTACCTGTGATTTAAGGAATAGCCAATCTACCCCATATTCTTCACCATATTTATGGAAAAGATCATCATATTTATTCTCATTCAGACTTTTAATATTATATGAAGAATATTCCTTTAATTTAATAACATTCAAAACCTTTTCTCCAAATTAAATAAAAACTAAGATATAAAATCTCTAAAGCATTTTCCTATACAATACAAAAATAAATTACAGTCAGAGAGAACAGAATGTTTCCATTGGATAATACTTTTGTTGAAACTGTATACTATGGATTGCTTTAAATATAAATAATAGCTATTATTTCTTTTAATTTATTTTCAAATCACTTTAAGCAATAACAATGAATAATCGAATTTTAAGGTCAATATTATTTTACTTAATTGTAATTTTAATTGAATTATCAATCCCTATATCCGCCCAACCTGAAAAGATATTAACAACCGGTGAAATAAAGACAACACTTAACAAGTTGAGTGTGCTCGGTTCGGTCTTATATATAGCAGCTCATCCAGATGACGAAAATACTGCTTTGTTATCATACTTTTCATCGGGCAAATTATTTAATACAGGGTACCTATCCATGACACGTGGTGACGGTGGACAGAATTTAATTGGGTCTGAGCAAGGAGAATTATTAGGACTAATACGTACACAGGAATTACTTGATGCACGTAAAATAGATGGAGCTGAACAGTTTTTTACAAGAGCATATGACTTTGGATACTCAAAATCACCGGAAGAAACTTTTGCATTCTGGGGGAAGGAGAAAGTATTATCTGATGTAGTTTGGATAATACGCAAATTTCGTCCTGATGTTATTCTTACCCGTTTTCCAATTACAGGAGAAGGAGGACATGGTCATCATACAGCTTCGGCTATTCTGGCAGAGGAAGCATTTAACCAGGCAGGAGACCCAAACAAATTTCCGGAGCAACTTAAATATGTAAAACCATGGCAAGCTAAACGATTATTATGGAATGCGTGGCTACCGATAATAGAAAAGAGAAAAGAAGATACAAGTAATTTACCAAAACTTGATGTGGGTGAGTTTAATCCCTATTTAGGAAAATCATATACAGAAATAGCGGCTGAAAGCCGAAGTATGCATAAGAGTCAGGGTTTTGGAACAGGGGGTACACGGGGGGAATCAATCCAATATTTTGAACCGCGTGAAGGTGTATCAGTTAATTCGGACTTATTTGATGGTATTGATCTCACGTGGAACAGGGTGAAGGGAAGCGAAAAATTAGCCTCGTTATTACACAAGGCTGATATAGAATATAAGGCAGAGAAACCAGAGGAAATACTTCCAATATTAATGGATGCTTACAAAGAAATGGATAAAATAGATGACGGATATTGGATTCCTATTAAGAGGAAAGAATTAAATGATGTTATCGGATCTTTATTAGGAATTTGGAGAGAAGCCATATCTAATGTTTATTCTACAGTTCCCGGTGGGGAGGTTACATTTAATACTTCGATTGTTAACCGGATAAATTATCCCGTTAAGCTTAAGTCAATTAAATGTTCTTTCTGTAAAAGTGAGATAGATATTAATACAAAACTTGATAAAGGAATCATATACGAAAAATTGATGACGATAGGTATTCCAAAGGATGCACCACTATCACAGCCATATTGGCTGGCAAGCGAGCACACAAAAGGATCTTTTACAGTTAATGATCAACAGTTAATTGGTAAAGCGGAAAATGATCCTTCTGCGACAGTTAAGTTTACTGTTGAGATAAATGGGATTGAAATTACATTTACTACTCCCCTACTGTACAGGTGGATCGATCCGATCAGAGGAGAGAAATACCGTCCTTTGGAAATTCTACCACCAATTTCTATAAACTTTGAGGACAAAGTATATCTGTTTCCTGATAATAAGCCTAAAAATATAACTGTACATCTAATTAATAATTCTTCAAACATAAGCGGGACACTCAGATTGAGTCATCCTGACGGGTGGAAAGTAAATCCAGAGGAAGTGCCTTTTACGTTTGATAAAAAAGATGAGGAGAAGCTTCTGGTATTCAGTATAACTCCCCCGGCGGAGAATTCCGAAATGAACATAAAGGCAGAGGCTATAATAGGAGCAAATATTTATAATAAAGGAATAATAAGAATTAATTATGACCATATTCCAATACAGACCTATTTACCACAAGCGCAAATAAAAGCAGTGAGGTTTCATACTAAAAAGACAATAAATAATATCGGATATATTATGGGTTCA
>JARLHD010000043.1 GCA_031292435.1 Ignavibacteriaceae bacterium | reverse complement strand
CTGCGATTTAGTTTTTGCAAAAAAAAGTCTCCTAAAATATTGCGAAAAGGAAAGGATCACTTTTTTACCTTATAATACATTCGATGACGTTATCGCTAAACTGTCCGCTATTTTGATGAAAAAACATTTGAAGAAGAGATATCAGGCGGAACTGAAAAGAAGAGAAATATATATTGCCGAGTAATTTAACAATGAATGGTATTGAGTAAATAAAATGAAATTATCAGAACTATTCTTTAAATATCGAAGCTATACGCCGATTCCATTTATTATTATAATGATTTTCTATCACGACTCAAATATTTGGAGTATAATAACGGGATTGATAGTTGCCAGTTCAGGTGAATTTTTAAGATTATGGGGAGTAAGTTGGGCCGGAAGTGAAACAAGGACTACCGGTTCGGTTGGAGGGACGTATTTAATTATAAAAGGACCCTTTGGACACTTGAGGAACCCCCTCTATTTAGGCAATATTTTGATGTATACAGGCATTGGTATCATGTCATTTGCAATTTTCCCTTGGCTCCAGTTAGTCGGATTATTTTTTTTCTCTTTGCAATACCATTTGATAATAAAAGAAGAAGAAGAATATTTGAAAAATACTTTCGGTAAGCAATATGATGATTATGTATCTAATGTTCCGCGTATCATTCCACGCCTGACTTCGTATAAGGTTTCAAATATCCTGCAGCCAGGGTTTTCCTGGAAAGTAGGGTTGAGATCAGAAATAAGAACTTTTCAGGCATTTGGGTTTATCATATTTACACTTGTGATATTATGGTTATTGAGAAGAAGCTAATTAATGAAACAGATTAATAAAAATATCCTAATTATTGCTGGTGAGGCTTCTGGTGATCTTCACGGTTCGGCTCTTATTAGTGAACTCAAGAAAATAGATTCTTCACTGAATTTTTTTGGAATTGGAGGGAGTAGGATGAAGAATTCCGGCATGAATGTTCTTTATCCGATTGATAAGTTTGCATTCCTCGGTTTTATTGAAGTCATCAGGCATATTCCATTTATTAAAAAGGTTCAGGGCGAAATACTAAAGCTTGTTAAAGAAAAAGATATAAGAAATGCTGTACTAATTGATTATCCGGGGTTTAATCTTAGCCTGGCAAAGAAATTAAAAGCTTCTGGATTATATATATTTTATTATATCTCGCCACAAATTTGGGCGTGGGGGGCTGGAAGAATTAAAAAAATTAGATTGCTGATAAATAAAATGATTGTGGTATTTCCTTTTGAAGAAGAACTTTATCGCAATAATAATGTTAATGTTGAATTTGTTGGACATCCTTTAATTGAAAGAATAAATGAATTCAAATTATACACAAAAGAAGAATTCTTCGATAAATTCGACCTGGATTTGACTAAAGAAATCTTATTGATTTTACCTGGAAGTCGTGAAAATGAAATAACCCATATTTTTCCTCCCGCTCTTAAAGCAGCTGAAAAACTTGCCAATGATTTCAATATGCAAACTATTATTGCCTGCGCCGATAATATTGACCCCGATATTTTTTATAAGAATAGTAAAAACTTGAATTTTAAAGTTATAAAAGGCTTTAACTATGATCTAATGAATCTTGCAAAAATAGGAATCATAAAATCGGGGACATCAACACTGGAAGCAGGTCTGTTCACACTTCCGATGATTATCATATATAAGACAGGTTTGCTTACTTTTTTAATAGGAAGGAACCTTATAAAATTAGACACAATCGGGATGGCAAATATTATAGCAGGTTATAAAATTGTTCCGGAATTAATTCAGGGAAAAGCAGACTATAAAAATATTTATTTTGAATGTAAAAAGATCTTATCTGATAATAATCTTTATTTATCAATTAAAAATAAATTATCCGTTATAAAGGAAAAATTAGGACAGATGGGTGCATCCCGAAATGCAGCGCTTATTATTTATAGAGAACTGAATGAATATTAGAAAATATAGACAGGATTTTCTTAGGGCTATTGGTCTTATTATCTTGCCTCAGGTTGTGGATATTCTCTGTAAAAGTTTGAAGGTTACTATTAAAAATAAGGAAGTCATAAATAAGTTTAATGATGAGAAAAAAAACTTTATTCTTGCGTTCTGGCATGGGCAGATGCTTTTAGCATGGTACTTGCATAGAAATAAAAATTTCACTGCTTTAATAAGTAAAAGCAGGGATGGAGATTTGCTCGAAAAAATACTAAAACATTGGAAATATAATGTTATTAGAGGCTCAAGTAGCAAGGGAGGAGACATAGCTTTGGGTATCATGATCGATAATGCCCAAAATAATAAATCTATTGCAATTACTCCTGATGGGCCTACTGGACCCATAAACAAAATGAAAGCCGGGGTCGTTGTAACTTCTAAAAAAAGCAATACTCCATTAATCCTTCTTGGCATCGGATATAAGAATAAAAGAGTATTAGGAAGCTGGGATAAATTTGAAATTCCTAAATTCTACTCAGGCGCAAATGCTGTTTATTCAGATCCGGTTTATGTTTACCCTGACTTATCATTTGAGGATACTTCTGAATTAATTCTTAAATGTGAACGAAAATTAAATGAGCTTCAGCTAGAAGCTAATAATTTCGGAAATCATTAATGATAAAGTTTTTGAAAATAATTCTTTTCCCTATTATCCCTGCCTATGCATTTGGAGTAGCCATCAGGAATTGGCTTTTTGAAAAGAAAATATTTAAAGAGAAGAAAGTTGCCGCCTTAATTATTTCAGTCGGCAACCTTACAATTGGAGGTTCGGGGAAAACGCCAATGGTAATTTATCTCCTTGATTTGCTTAAAAAATGTGGGATTAATGCTGGAGTGCTTAGTCGTGGTTATGGAAGAAAATCAAAAGGATATAAGCTCGTTTCTGATGGAAAAGATATATTCACAACAGTAGATCAATGCGGCGATGAAATATTTCAAACTGTTTCTGAGTGCCATATTCCCGGTGCTGTATGCGAAAATCGGGTTAAAGGGGCTGAAAAATTATTGAAGGAAACGAATATAAATGTCATTGTTCTGGATGACGCATATCAACATAGATGGATCTATAGAGATTTAAATATACTGGTTTGTGAAGAAAAATTTCTTTTAAGCAGGAACTTTCTGGTTAAAAATCTTTTCCCTACTGGAAATCTGCGTGAGCCATTTACTTCTGTTAAAAGAGCAGATGTAGTGATAGTAAATCGGAAATTTTCAACCGGAAAAGAAATTCCGGTGAAACTTAAAAAATATTTTGAAGGTAAAACAATATTCAAAGCTAATTATTCTGCTGTTGGATTTGTCGATATTAAAAGAAAAATGGATCATCAGATAGAAGAATTTAAAGGACAAAAAAGTCTTCTTGTTTCAGGGATCGCAGACCCTTCTTCCTTAATAAAATTCCTCGACCAGAATGGGGTCAATACGGATAATAGGATGATTTTTGTTGATCATAAGAACTATTCTAATAAAGAGATTCAATCAATAAGGAAAAAATTTTATAATACTAACTCACATTCAGTTATAACTACTCAGAAGGATGCAGTAAAACTTGTGAGTTTTTCAAAAGAATTTGATGATATAGATATATTTTATCTTAAAATCAAAATGGTAATGAGCGATGAAGATTTATTTATTAATTTTATCCTTGATAAATTAAATTTAAATCAATGATGCCGCTCAATAATAAATAAATCAAATATTAGATAAATTTAAATTTGGAGTAGAATATATGTCAAAATATGTCTATTTCTTCGGCGGTAAAAAAGCTGAAGGAAAAGCTGAAATGAAATCTTTGCTCGGAGGTAAAGGTGCTAATCTTGCAGAAATGGTTAACATTGGGCTGCCGGTTCCGGCAGGATTTACTATTACAACTGAAGTTTGTATCGCTTACTTTGATAACAAGAGGAAATACCCAAAGGAACTGAAAAACCTCGTAACAGCTTCACTAAAAAAAGTTGAATCTGTGATGGGAGCTAAATTTGGTGACTCTCAAAATCCCCTTCTCGTTTCTGTAAGATCCGGTGCCAGAGCTTCTATGCCTGGTATGATGGATACTATCCTTAACCTTGGATTGAATGATATTACGGTTCAGGGTTTAATTGAAAAAACAAAAAATCCAAGATTTGCTTACGATTCTTATAGAAGATTCGTTCAGATGTATGGTGATGTTGTGCTTGGATTGAAACCTGTAGATAAACATGATTCCGATCCATTTGAAATTATTCTTGAAAAGAAAAAACATGATAATGGTTTTAAATTAGATACTGAACTTTCAGCCGAACATTTAAAAGAATTAGTATCTGAATTTAAAATAGCTATTAAAGAGAAAACCGGATCTGATTTCCCCGATGATCCTATAGAACAATTGTGGGGAGCGATAGGTGCTGTTTTCAGCTCATGGATGAATGAAAGAGCTATTGTATACAGGAAACTGAATGACATTCCTGCAACATGGGGAACGGCAGTTAATGTGCAGTCAATGGTCTTTGGAAATATGGGGGAAGACTCTGGTACTGGTGTTGCATTTACAAGAGATCCTGCAAGCGGAGAAAATGTTTTTTATGGTGAATATTTATTTAATGCCCAGGGCGAAGATGTTGTTGCGGGAATACGTACTCCTCATTCAATTTCGGAACTTGATAAGGAAGCACCAAAACTTTACAAGGAGCTAGATACTTATCGCAAGATACTTGAAAAACATTATAAAGATATGCTTGATATTGAGTTTACCATTCAGCAAGGCAAATTATGGATGCTGCAGTGTCGTGTTGGTAAAAGAACTGGATTTGCAGCAATTAAAATGGCTGTCGATATGGTTAAGGAAAAATTAATCGATAAAGAAGAAGCAATTTTAAGAATCGAACCAAATCAGCTTAACCAGCTTTTACGTCCTATTTTTGATTTGGACCAAAAGAAAAAAGCTGTTGATGAGGGTCGGTTTATGGCCAAAGGTTTGAATGCTGGTCCGGGTGCTGCTTCTGGTAAAGTTGCATTAAGTGCTCAGGATGCTGAATCCATGGCCGCAAATGGTGATCCGGTTATTTTGGTACGAATAGAAACGTCGCCGGAGGATATTAAGGGTATGAATGCCTCTGAAGGAATCCTTACTGCAAGAGGCGGGATGACATCGCATGCAGCCCTTGTTGCTCGCCAAATGGGTAAAGTTTGCGTAGCTGGTTGCGGGGTCTTGAATATAAATTATCAGGATAGAACTATCAGGGTTGAAGGTAAAAACATTGTCGTTAAGGAAGGTGAGTATATTTCCATAGATGGTACCACCGGTGAAGTTATTCAAGGTAAAATTCAAACTAAACCTTCTGAAATTATTCAGGTCCTTATAAATAAGACTCTTGATGGAAAACAATCTCCAATTTACCAGACCTATGAAAGTCTTATGAATTGGGCAGATAATTTTAGAAGATTAGGAATAAGGACTAACGCTGATCAACCCGATCAGGCATCAAATGCAATCGCTTTCGGTGCTGAAGGTATCGGACTCTGCCGTACCGAACATATGTTCTTTGGCGAAAATAGAATTATGTCTGTTAGGAAAATGATTGTATCCGATACTCTCAGGGAAAGGAAAGCTGCCTTGGAAGAACTGCTTCCATTACAACGGTCAGATTTTTATGGTATATTCAAAGCTATGAAAGGTTTTCCTGTAACCATAAGAACTCTTGATCCTCCATTGCATGAGTTCCTTCCAAATACTGAAAAGGATATACGTGAACTTGCAGGTGTGCTTGGCATATCTGAAAAGAAACTTGTCGAAAAAATTGATAGTCTCCATGAATTCAATCCTATGCTTGGATTCAGGGGCTGCCGGCTTGGCATTCTATATCCGGAAATTACTGAAATGCAGGCTCGTGCTGTATTTGAAGCAGCCTGCGATGCAGTGGCTGAAGGTATAAAAGTTAAACCGGAAATAATGATTCCTCTGGTTGGAGATCTTAAAGAATTCAAGCTTCAGGAAGAAATTGTAAGACGTGTTGCGGCTGAAGTATTCAAAGAAAAAGGCAGGAAGCTTCCTTACCTGGTCGGAACTATGATTGAACTTCCCAGGGCTTGCTTGCTTGCTGATGAGATAGCTAAAAGCGCAGAATTTTTTAGCTTTGGTACCAACGACCTTACTCAAACAACATTCGGACTTTCAAGGGATGATGCAGGAAAATTCCTACCCCTTTATGTCCAGAATGAAATATTACCAAATGATCCCTTTGAAGCTCTTGATCAGAATGGTGTTGGTCAGTTAGTGCAGATGGGCGTCACTAAAGGACGTTCAACTCGTCCGGATCTAAAAGTTGGTATTTGCGGTGAACATGGCGGTGAACCTTCTTCTGTTGAATTTTGTCATCGGGTAGGTTTAAACTATGTTAGTTGTTCCCCTTTTAGAGTACCTATCGCTCGGCTTGCTGCTGCCAGAGCCGTTGTAAAGGAATTAAAATCAAAACCGGTTAAGAAAACTAAAAAATCTGCCGTAAAAAAAGTTAATTCCAAAAAGAAAAAATAATTGTATAATCAACGGGAAAGGAATTTCTCCTTTCCCGATATTTTTTAATAAATGAGGTTATGAAGAATGAAATTATCAGACTTCAAGTATAATTTACCAAAGACGTCAATTGCCAAATACCCAGCCTCCTCAAGAGATAAGGCTAAACTCATGGTGCTTAACCGTGAAAAACAGGAAATAGAAAATAAGGTATTTACAGATGTCTGCGATTATATGGAAAAAGGGGATATTCTTGTTGTTAATGAAACAAGGGTATTTCAGGCAAGGTTATATGGAAAAAAAGAAAAAACAAATGCTAAAATTGAAGTTTTTCTTTTGAGAGAATTAAATTCTGAAGAATGCATCTGGGATGTAATTGTTGACCCGGCAAGAAAAGTTAGAATCGGGAATAAGATTTATTTCAATGATAAACTCTGGTGCGAGGTTATCGATAACACTACTTCACGCGGTAGGACTGTAAGGTTTAATCAGCCTGGAAATGTGTTTAAAGCTATTGAAAAAATCGGAATGACCCCTCTGCCCCCATATATCAAAAGGGATCCGGAACCTTCAGATAGAGAAAATTATCAAACTGTCTACGCTAAAATTGATGGCGCTGTTGCTGCCCCTACAGCTGGACTTCATTTTTCTCAGCGGCTTCTGCAGAAAATAGAGAAGAAAGGGATTGAAATTGTTCCGGTTCTCCTTCACATTGGTCTTGGAACTTTCCGCCCCGTCGAGGTTGAAGACCTTACTAAACATAAAATGGACTCGGAATTTTTTGAGATATCTCATGCAGCTGCTGAAAAAATCAATAAAGCTATTTCT
>JARLHD010000353.1 GCA_031292435.1 Ignavibacteriaceae bacterium | reverse complement strand
CGAGGGATTAGGTTTGCTGATAATTAATGACCGAATATTCAACACCTCAAATTTAATTGACTATGGTTTTGTTATTTCACTGGGAGCAGGAATTGATTTAAGAAATGATAACCCAAAAGGATTCAGAATAGGTGCGGGATCAGATTTTGGTTTTACAGTTACAAATACATATGCAAAATACTTTTCAGTTCACTTTGTAGGACAATATTTTTTTTAATTCCTGGTTATAAGTTATATAATTACTGAATCCTACCCTCAACAATTTCCCTGGCAAGTTTTCCAGCTTTGTAAATCTTTGATAAAGACTCTGTAATCCCTTTAGGGTTGACACATATCATCCTATTGGTTTCCGAGGTATAGATAAAATCGCCAGGCAGGCTTTCCATATTACCATCGAATGCAAGACCCACCAGTTCACCTTTTATATTGATAACCGGACTTCCTGAATTCCCTCCTATTATATCATTTGTAGCGGAAAAGTTAAAAGGAACAGACAGATCAAAATCAGGAGGGAAGTTTACCCATCTGGGAGGAAGATCCCATGGAAATTTTTTATTAAAAGAATAATACCGATCGAACATCCCGTAGAAAGTTGTGAAAGGCGGAGCTATGGTTCCATTATAATTAAATCCTTTTACTACGCCATCAGATATTCTTAAAGTAAAAGTAGCATCGGGAGGTATTGAAGTCCCATAAACATCATACAAAGCTTTACCAAGCCGGCGGTTATAAATTGTCTCATCCAACTCAAGTTTATTTAATTCTTTTTGAAGACCGGATTCTCTTTTCTCTGTATTTTCTATAAAGGATATAAACGGATCATCAGAGTTATAGACAGCATCGGAGCCTTTGCTTAATAGTTCCTGAATTTTTGTTTCATCAGTAAGAAGGGAATGAGAAATAATATAGTCCGCAGCTTTAGAAGGGTCCAATCCATCAGTAAGATCATAAACATATTCATTATCTTTTCCCGAGTTACTATACATATTCTGGATCTGCGTGACCAACTGCTGATGATTTTTTTCTTTATCAAAATCCTGAGGATAGAGGTTAAGAATAAGACTATCAAGTTTTTTACCTTTGTAGTCATCAGACCTCTGGTCTTCTGAGAACTTAAGTTCATCTGCAATATTTAACATTTCCTGGGCAACAAGGAAATATTCTGAAGATGTGAGAGGATCGATCCTATAGAGGTCTGACTCGGCTGAAATCTCAGACATTCTTTTTCTTAAAGAGGCAATTTTATCCCACAGATCCCCATATATTTGTTTCAGTTT
>JARLHD010000352.1 GCA_031292435.1 Ignavibacteriaceae bacterium | reverse complement strand
GATTACAAAGTTCTACCGCTTTAACCAAAGCGTCAATGTCATTCAGGAAAGCCGTATGAGGGAAAACTTCATGTACGGTTTGACGAGGGTTCGAAGAAAACAGGATACATTAATCACTGCGTCTTCGTCCTACTCTACAATTTTCACATTGATCGGGGCTTACGAATATATTATACAAAGTTTCGGTGTTTTCTCTTGAGACAATCTCCCCTTGTAAATGCTTTCCTTTTATTTAAGATGTTTCACTCATCTTTATAGAACTTTTAGTCTTAGGTTTTATACTTTATTTTCATTTAACTCAAGAAAGTTCAAGTATGAACATTCTTTTTCGATCTTTCCTACGCATTTCGTCATTTCTCTTTCTTTACTGCCCAAATGCCAGGGAACCGCCTTCCTTATATAAAAATTGATTCAACGTCAATGTAACATCAAATAACCATTTACTAACAAATTAGAGGTAAGATAATGAAAACTATAAGTTTAATTATAATATTTTTGATAATATTTGTAGGGAATCTTAGCGCAACCAGATATTACGTAGATGCCGACTATGGTAATGATTCCAATTCAGGTAAATCAGAGAGTTCATCATGGCAAACTTTAACTAACGTTAATAATCCAAGACCACCCTTTAACGCAAATGATACAATTTCCTTTAAGTGCGGGACAAGAATATATGGTCAGACATTAATACCACCAGGAAGCAATCTTGTATTCAATTCTTATGGAACAGGTGCACGACCAGTGATTGACAGGAATGGAGATAATCCTGCCTACTGGAGAGCTGAAGGTACAGGAGACAGTTTGTCAGCATTTGATACTACAGGCAGTGGCGGTTCTTGTGTCGATTTGATAACAAATTCAAGAAATAATTTAATATTTAATAACATAAAATTTGTTCGTGGATTTAATGGGGATATCACTATATGGAGTTGCGATTATATAACATTTGAATCATGTAATATTGATAGTGCCTGGCAGACTTATTATAAACCGGGTTCTCCAGGTATGATATATTTAGGAGGCGATTCAGCTAACCCTCCTCATCATATAACCATTAGAAACTGTACATTAATGTATTCCAGATATGGACACGGTATTTATATTGACCCTGTTCACCAACTTTTAATGGAATATGATGATATAAGTTGTAATGGATCTAATGGATTGCAGACGCTTTCAGCATATATAAGCACGCCAAGTCTCGCTGACGTTTGTTACCAGGATACTATTAGATACTGTAAAATAAGGTATAATGATAAGGTTCATAAAGGGGATTTCCAGATTTTTGATAATTCCTGTCAAAATAGCGCATTCTATTATAATATAATCGAAGCTGATACAAGCGATAGCGCGAATTGTACTGCTATCAGAATTCAGAATAATTATAGTACTCCTCCTCGTCAGGTTTTATGGGCAAATAATACAATTATTATGCATGGTACAGGAGAGGCATTTGATTGGGGTGATCAGAATACAACTGGAATTGATAATATTACTGTTAAAAATAATATTATTTATCTGGATAATCCTGCTCAATATGGAATGTATTTTTATGGATCAGTAGGTTCTCATAATGTAATAACAAATAATCTTTATTATTATCCTGCAGAAGGAACCCGTTTATTTCATTCTGGCCCTGATGATCATATATATGATTATCCTGATATTTCCGCATGGAAAACTGCCAGTTATAATTTTACAACTCCTGCGGGCGGGTATGAAGCAGGTAGTATAACAGATCCAGTTAATGCAACCTTTGATTCAAGCTATTCGAATTTGCAATTGAAAAATGGCAGTAACGCCGTAAGCAAAGGTGTATATCTTGGCTTAACACAAGATATAACAGGAAAACATGTATCTGATCCACCAGATATCGGAGCATATCAGAACTCTATCTACTTGTCAGGCACATTATCTGCTAATACAACTTTGAACGGAAATGTCGCAGTAACAGGGAATGTAACCACTCCTACTAACGTTACCCTTACTATTT
>JARLHD010000351.1 GCA_031292435.1 Ignavibacteriaceae bacterium | reverse complement strand
TAATGACACCCAAAGGCTTGGGCTAATTCCCGTTGGGATACCACCTGTGATCGAGCTAGGTTCACAATGGCATATCGCTCAGAAATCTCATCGTTCACAGGATATCGAGTAAACAACGCATAGCTAACATATATACTACGGATTTCATTAATAGTTTCAAGCCAAACGGCTCGACTAATCATAATGATCTCCGGACGTTCGATACAATCGAATAAAACATCTTCCATAGAGCACCCCCCTTGCTAATAGTATACCATAAAGAGGGTCGTTTGTCGTGGGTAAAGAGGAAATAATCACCATTAATTATTGCGCTAGACCTTGGTATAGCTGGATCTAAGTTTCCGCCAGTGGCAATGGTTCCGAGGTTCAGGGGAGGTGCTGGTCACTCCTTAATGCCATACCATGTCCAGAGTTCTGAACTTAGAATTTTCCAAGAAATAAATTACGCAAAGCCTTTTTGTTCAAACTCAAATAACTTCAGTGGTTACTCGCCTATATCCCTATGTTCTAGTACATTGATCATGTAGGGTTCCAGTGCCAGTCACATAAAAATACGCACCTTTTTTCCAAGACAGCCACATCGGCGGGGTTCGCCCAGATATGTGAATTGAGCACGATTCGGGGGCGAGTGGTGTAAGTTAGGCTGAATTACGCCAAAGCATCCATCTCAACTTCCCAGACAGGTACGCCTTTACTGCTCCCCACATTAACTCGTCACCGAAGATTGCAAACGAACTCCCATGAGTGCCGCAAGGCCCTATCCTACATGTTACGCAGGTGGAGTGTGTGACCAGACAAATGCGCAGTAATTCGCAATTTTTGCTCTTTATTTAATATCAAGCTTTCGTTCAATAGCCCTAACAGATTCTACTAACTCACGGTTTGCTTCAGTAACACCTTGTTTCACAGCCGATGTAATTATTGTATGTAAAATCACTAAACTAATCGCCCAAAGGATTAACGGTAAAAGTAGTTCCAATTTAAAATACCCCCTTGTGTTACCTAGAATGTGGGTGGTTGTTTAGCCCAGTTGGGACTTTCACCTTGCCAGCGGTACAAACTTCTTGGCGTACTAACGCTCCAAGGGATAGTGACGTCGGTTTACTATCCAAAATGTATTCTCCGTATTGTAAATCCTCTATCAGAAACAAACGACGGCACATGCTACCTAACAAATACTCAACTTACTTTAAAGTTACATTTGGGTTGTTCTCATATGCTGAGTCAATAACGCATAACTGATTTAATATTTCCGCAAATAAGTAATACAAATTTTTCAGCCTGTCTACGTCTTTAATTATCCCATAAACTTGAAAGTAAAGTTCATCAACTCCCTGTGGAAATTCTGTTCCAAACCATCCTTCATCATCCTTAACCTCTAAGGAAATATCTCGTTGAAGTTGAATTAACTCACGTATCTTGGAATTTGAAAATAGTTTAGTTACTTTTTCAGTATTATTTCCCTTTATAATAAACTCCTCGTCTAACTCAGAAAAACCAACTTCAATATCCTGCAAACCAAAAAGTTTCCCTAAATTACTGAAAAGCCCTTTTCGATAAATTTTAAATGTGAAACCATCTTTATTTACATAAGGGGCCCTCATTCTGGTAAAAGTTGTAGAAGTCTTTCCATCGGAAACCGTATAGGTATCTAAAGTGATCACCCATTCTTTTACCTTAGCGATTATTTTGTCTCCACGAAAAAACCCTCCATCAACAAAATTGGCTTCAATTTCATTGCTTACTCTTGTCCATACTTCTTCTTTACTTGGCCCGAATATTTCCCTTAATACACCCATAATGATACCTCCAAGATTTCAATATTGGCCTAGCCCTCGTTCTCAAGTTATCCTGAGATATTTCATTTCTAATACTTTCCACATCTTTCCTTCGTATCCTCCCAAAATTAGCATAAATAATTTAATATATACAAAAAAAAGCCAGACCGTCCAAACGATCTGGCAAATATGTTCAGTGGCTACCTTAGCAATGTTCCTACGTTCTTGTTTCATGATCATGAAGGGTTCCAGTGACACGTCACATAAAAATACGTAGTTGTTTAGGAAAGACAGCCACCCCAGCTGGTTATTCGAGGGTTGAAATATGGGCTCATTACAAAACAATGCCATCCCCGTTTTCATTTTTTTAAATTCTAGCTTTTCGTGAAGCAATCTTAATACCTTTATTCCAACTCTTTATTAACCTCGATAAATAACCTTACCAACTCAGGATCATAATATTTACCTGAGTATTTTAGTAGTTCGTCAATGGCATCCTGTCTTGTCATAGGCAATTTGTATGGTCTTCCTGATACCATAACATCAAAAGAATCGACAATTCTCATTATCCTTGCCAAAAATGGAATAGCATTATCCTTTAAGGCATTAGGATATCCACTACCATCAAAGTTTTCATGATGACATAAAATATCATAGGCGATGTGTCGCAAATCAACTAACTCTATGGCAATTCTGTATCCAATTTGAGTATGTGTTTTCATAATTTCAAATTCATCTTCAGTTAATTTACCAGGTTTATTCAGAATGTTGTCTGGTATTGCAACCTTACCAATATCATGAAGCTTAGCTAACAGGTTAAGTTCATCTAATTGGGCAGAAGTCACACTTATCTTTTTACCTATTTTTTCACAAATCTTGAACATTCTAATGGCATGTTCTTCGGTTTCGTAACTTTTTTCAAACAACATTTTACTCAAACTCGAGATTGTACTATTTCTCGAACTTCTTTTTTCTAAGAGCTTATTCCTATACATTCTCTCTTCAGCCATCTTTGCAATCTCGTGAATATCTTCAGTTTCATTATGTTTCGTTGAGTATCCTAAAGCAACACTGATCGTCAATGAATTAACCTGAGTTTCGTTACATAGGTTTTTAATAGTTTCAAATATATCTTTAACAATATTTTCGTTACTTCCTTCAATGATTATTGAGAACTCATCTCCACCTAGTCGAGATATTATCGCATTTTCTCCACATGCTTTTCTTAGTATTTTACTAATCTCAATTAGCAACTTATCACCTGCCGCATGACCGAAAGTATCATTAATTATTTTCAGCCCATTTACATCTGCAACAATTATAGTAACTGGTAATTTAGCTTTAGTATTCAGATTATTTGAAATAGTTTCGTAATATCCTCTATTAAATAAGCCGGTTAAAGTATCATAGTATGTGAGATATTTAAGTTCTTCCTCCGATAACTTCTTGTCTGTTAAATCAGTGATGATACCCGTTACTCTAGCTGAATCTCCATCAATTTTCTCAATGGTTTTACCTTGAATTAAAAACCATTTATATCCACTATCCTTTGTAAGTAGCCTATGCTCTAATAAAATGGTATTAGAAATATTAACAATACTACTATTCACTGTATTTATAGAATACATTTTATCTTCTTTATGGATTAAATTCTTCCATGCGTCAATCGATGTTATTTTATCTTCATTCCCATACCCTAGCATTTCCATGGTTCTATAATTTAAATTTAATTTATCATTCTTAATATCCCAATCCCAAAAGCCAGCGCTTGCTGCATCAATAACAACTTTTAACTGATTCTCACTTTCTATTACTCTTTTATTAGCTCTGTCAATCCTATCTAACATAGAATTGATTCCCTTGGAAAGAATTGTGAACTCATCATTTCCTTTCTCATCAACTCTCATATCTAACATATTATTTATATCAATTATGTTTACTGCCGAATTAATTTTTTCTAGAGGCTTTATAATAAACCTTTTTAATAATTCATTACAAACAATAGAAACAATTAATAACGACACTATAAAGAATATTATAAAGAATTTTAAATATTGCCACCCTTGATTGTAGCTATTCCTATTTGATCTAAATTCTATATTGAATGATTTATTAAAAAATAAATCATTCATATAATAATTAATTTCTATTTCATTGTTATTCAAAGGGGTAATATTAGTTAACTTAAAGTTGTCTCCCAAAGTACCTTTATATTCCTTAACTTCAGCTACAGTGAGTGTACCTTTAGTTAGCTTTTCTATTGAATCTGTAACATTTCTATCAAGGTATCTTCCCATAATTAACATTCCTGCTTCGGGCGCCTTACGCGCGGAATCGGTAATAGGTCGTATAGAAATAAGCATAGGCTGATTATTAATGGTAATAACCCCTGACTTTAAATCATTTATATTATCTCCATTCTTCAGCCTTGTAATATATCTCTTTAAATCTTTTTCTACTATGTTCGTTTCTTCAATATTTTGCTTTGTTGTATAGTCATAGGCCTTTAATACCAATATTTTGTCATTTACTACAATAGCAAGTAAATTTAATTGCAAATTGCTTGCAGTGCTTGGATCGAGATTTGAATCTATGAAATCTTGGTTAGGTTTTTTTACAAAGTTATACATATCATCCCAAGGAGCCCAGTCTTCAGTAGTCCTATTTAAAGAATCTATTTTTTCTTGTATCAAGTCATGAACAAGTTCGATACTATTTTCCAATTCATTATTTTCCTGTTGTTTAATATTTTTAACAATATTTAAATTTGATACGTAAAATAGCGTGCTTAGTAAAACAAAAAAAGAAATGGACATAATTATTAATACTTTCACTCTTAGCCTCAAATTCAACACTTTCTTTCGAATATAATAAAGTAATTTAAGTTAAATAATAATTATTGCCGATTATTGAAAAGGTAATAATTATTCCTTCCAATCGAACATAACGAATATAATATTCCTCTAAGTATTTTTTATATAACATTCTACATACTTCCCAAATATTCCTCTCAAATAGTGATTCCCTCTGCGAAAAAATACAAATTGCCAGAGCGTTAAATTAAATAATCGTTCTGGCAGGTTCATATTCATTATTCTATTTCGACGGCAGCAATCTCGTAGAGATTACTCCCTACAGTAAAAATTACCAAAGACATTGTGAACAATTACATACTGATCACAATCAGCTCCAAAGGCAATGGCCCAAAGAACGCTAGTCACATTATTCAAATTTATGAGCACTAAGGCAAGGATCGTTCTTTAAGACATAATATCTTTTTTCCTGGTCGATTATATTGGCCGCTTTCAACTCATTAAGTGCATGAATGACCATCACACGTGAGGAGCCGATCATATCGGCAAGTTCTTGCTGGGTAATTTTCAGATCGATCAACGTCAAGGTCGGTCTTTTCTGCCCATATTGTTCGGCAAGACGATAAAAGAGTCGCAATAATCTTTCCTTAACAGTTCCTCCAGCTTCCTTTCCTGAATTCAGGATGTTTTCATAACGTTTTTGCCCTAAGTAGCCAATAATCCTCAAAGCAAAAGAGGGATCTTGCTTGATCAACGACTCAAATTGTATTTTGCTGAAACAGCAGATGCATACCTCTTCCATGGCTATGGCACTTGAATGCGCAGTTTGTTCCTGATATAAGATGCTCTTCTAAACTTTAATCCGCAGTTTTGGCAGAAGAGCTTCCCTGAGAAGGCATATTCACTCGTAAAGGCACTTTTGCCCGTCCGTGAATATCCCCGCATATTTGATCGTCTTTCAAGCTCAGCTTGTACCGCAACAAACTCTTCCTTATTAATTATCGGCGGGTGGGAGTTCTCCACGTAGTATTGATGAACAATTCCTTTATTTTTCACTCGTTTCTTGGTCAAGAAATCGACTGTAAAAGATAGAATCCAATCAATCGGATTAACTATTAAGTCTACTAACACGCTCCTTGAACAATACGTAAATGGCGAGATTAACAATAACCACGTTCGAGACATACAGAAACTAAACCTTTTTAGCAATCTATCAGACCTAGATTCGGATACTCACGAAAAAGTAAACAAGAACATTATTAAAAATAGAAATGAGCAGAACTCAATTAATTTCGAAGAAGCATCCGCTCATATTATTAAAGGTGGCACTACCTCAAAATTTATTGTTGATACCTGGTATAGAGGCATGCTTCGTTTCAATCTGACCTCTTCAAGCAAGCATTACGTTTTTCGGGATAGTAATAGCTTCATCAATCACCTATATTGTGAAAGCACATACTTTCACTATCTTTTTTAAAACATTCTTGGTATAATAATACTAACAAATCCAATATATATATCACCTCAACAAAAGAGCACTCGTTGCTGCCAATGCTAGGCCGACGGGTACTCTTTTAATTCAACTAATACTCAACCGTTGGCTAATAACTTTGCGACACCCCAATCTCCCAACATACCATTCAAAGCCGCCGGATTTAAAAAATTAACTTTTGCCATAAAAGATCTTAAGGTTCTGTGAAGTTTTTTATATCTATTAGAAAAGCGGCTAAAGTAGTGCTAAAATAAGACTATAGTAAATGATCTTCATCAATTTAGATTAGAGAGGTGAAAAGGGATGCTACCTTCTGAGGATTCTTCCCGTTATTATCGCAACCCTTCCGTAATTGATTTGAGAAAGGTTAAAACGGTTTCTTTGACTCAAATAATGGGACTTTTGTCTTTCATGTTCCTTGCAATGGCCGCAGGGTCTTTCCTTGTACCTCCGAGCTATTTTATGATTGCGGTGATTTTAGAGTTTGTTTTATTGTTTACCATTCCTGTGATCAACCGTCGTGCTTTAGCGCGTGGAGATGATCCTGCTACCGGATTGACAGGAGGTTTAGCCTTGGTTTTCGCCGCATGTGCCGGAGCCGTACTAGGACCTCTGGTTCAGTCACTTACAGAGACTTCTTCAGGAGTTACAGTGCTCAGTCAAGCAGCACTAGTAACCTTTATTGTCTTTGCTGGCTTTGGTGCATACGGGCTTATGACGAAGCGTAATTTGAGCAGTATCGCTAAGGTTCTCTTCATAGGCTTATTAGTTCTGCTAGGGATTATGATTCTCTCTGTATTTTTTAGTAGCTTTATGAGTCCGTTTGGATTGCTGATTGGCATAGGCGGAGCAATTCTTTTCAGTTTGATGACTGCTTTAGATTTTCAACGCGCTAAGTATGCTACAGCAGACAATGCCGTAATGGTGACACTTAGTATTTTTTTAGATTTTGTCAATCTATTTACGTTTATTCTTGATATCTTTTTAATAGTTGGTGGCGGTGGTCGCAAGCGTTAGTCCTATGATTACGAAGTTACGAAGTGTATTGCTAATGGAAAATAGGCACAGCAGAGTCATACCGCTGTGCCTATTTTAGTATTCCCCACCTCACCTAACAACCAATCCGCCTACACACCATTCTGAAAGCCGCCGGGTGTACCCTACTGAATCATTTTGGAGGCATTTTTATGACACTAGTGGAGTTTCTAACGCGTTTCTTAGTAGGAGGGACCTTTGTCGTCTTAATTAACCTAATTGGCAAATCACGAAATAGCTTTGTTGCTGGTTTAGCAATGCTTTTTCCAGCCATCACTCTAATAGGTTACTATTTTCTTTCCATTTCACAACATGGCTCATTAAGCAAGACCGTGATGTTTAGTATTTGGTCATTACCGACTTCACTGGCATTTCTCTTAACCCTTTACTTTACTATTGACAAAATGCCGATTCTTCAGGCCTTGGCATTGGGAATAGCATCATGGTTAATTACCGCCATTGGTGTCATAGGGGTCTACACTATCATTTCAAAATGAAGCCTTATAGCTTTTCATGTTAGCCAGTAAATATTGTTAATAATTGATTGAGGGGAATATTTATGTCAGATTTAGACAAGCTAACGAGCGAGGAATTAATTAAATTAAAGCAAATCCGTGCTGGAGAATACCTAAAGGGGTACACATGAGTTCGACATTTTGGAGTAATACGATATGGTATATTTTATTATTAATGACTAGTATTTTTTCTATAATTTTAACATTATACAAAACTCAAAATCTTAATTTTACTATCGCATTTCTTTTTTCCGTAATAGGTTTTACATTTGTCATTGAGGCAGTTCTTACAATTGGCTTTAATGCATATACTTATCACCCCAAAATAGTTTCGGACTTATTTCTAGATGCAGTTTTTGGTAATTATTTTTCTCAAATATCAATTTCTTCAACATCTTTATTGATCACTATTTTTAATCTTTCACACATTTGGTATTTAATTTTTGCATTAATATACTATCTAATTGAAGAGTTTTTTGTAAAGTTAGGTATTTTTGAACATTTTTGGTATAAGTCTATATATACGTTCTTGGGTCTTTTCCCCTTTTTGGGGCTAATAAAAAAGGGGTTTGAGAAAGCAAAGGATTCCAAGAATAGGGTTATTAATTATATCTTGCTTTTCTTAAGCGTTTTTACAATCAATAGTCTTAGTATAATTCTGAGTCAACGATTATTATGTATTCAAATCTTCAAAGGCAATTTGTTTGCAGATATGTCTAAAGATCATACAACAACTGGTTTAATTTATCAATTCTTCGAAATCAACTTGTTAATAATTTTATATAAATTTAAGTTACACTGGGTAGTAAAAACGATGGCCTTTATATGTTTATTTATTGTGCAATATCTTTTATATAGTGAAGGTTTTATTTATATCCCCAAGGGGTTATTTTTCACAGTTACATCATTGGATTTGATTGGATGTTATTGTTGGATTGCAGTCTTTAACTACTTATTATCAAAACGAACCCCCTAGTGGTTCCATCGTCAATTCTGTCATCTTCCGATCATTGAGGCTTTACTAAGAGCAGTCCATCCAGAGCCTTATATTCAATCTCCATTTCCAAATGATCGCCTACTACATGGGCGACCTCAATGCTTACGCCCAATGAATCTTTTGTGAAATAGAACTCTGCTGTCTGTTGTTTAAAGCTTTTCAGCAAATCTTGGCTGCTATAACTGTTCAATACGTCCTTAAGCGCGCCTGCCGCTTTTATGTCCAAATTTGAACTGTAGGCTTTATATTTACCTGCCCTTATTTTTTCTACAAAGCTGTCGTTGAGCGTCACCACGTCACTAATTGAAAGCTGTTTTTCTTTTTTCAAGTCGATATTTGTGGTCTTAATCACATTGACTGGATGGGCAGCACCGTTCATATTAGCAAGGCCCAAATATTCAATGCTCAGCAAATCTTCTCCCTTGTATTTAATCTCATAATCCATAGCCAAGCTCAAACTACTTAATGAGTCTTTATAACCATTCAGAACTTCCAAAACCGAGATCTTGATCAATTCGTTGATTTTTTGCTTTTTGCTACTGTCCCTTAAATTATTTATTTGTGGATAGTTAAGCTTAACATTCTTAAATGTCTTACTAATGGAGCTGGTGGTGGATGTTAAAATATAAGGCAGATAGGCTCCATTCTTATGATAGGTGATACGAATAGATGGATCAGTAATATTCACAGCTGTGAGCCGAATTGCTTGACCAATCATCAGCATATTGGGCTTAATTTCCGGATTGAGTGTAAGGAGTTCTGATAGGGATAAGTTATGAGCAAGGGCTATTTTGTAGAATGTATCACCGGGTTTGATGATGTATATAAAATAGGTAGCCATAAGACGCTGTAGATATGTCCAAGTAATTGGTCCGACAATTCCATCTGAAACAAAGCCGTTGTCTTTTTGAAATTGGATTACTGCATACGCTGTTTTCACTCCGTAAATCCCATCGGTCATCCCTGGTTTATATTTTAAGATACTTAAAATGGACTGTAGTTCAATAACATCGTCTCCTGTTACTCCTACATGTAATATGCGCAACACAATCACCCCTGTTACCTTTTTACACCTGTATACTGTATGCTATTTTCGAAGGTATAATGTTTGAACGAGTTTGGAAGGTCAACCGCATCTCCTACAAAAAAAAGATAGTCACTGCATATTTTTTTGCTGTGCCTATCTTTTTTTCCATCCTCATCCAGACAACCCAACTCTAATTCTAGAGACTCAACCCACCCAGCACATCCCTTAACTCGCGCAGTTCAACTTTACCAAGCTGGTACACCCTTCCCTTATCTTAGAATGATCCGGGCTAGTAGATGCGCAATATGTACTTTTGATTATTTGGGAGGTACCAATCCTCCACTAAGTCATTCCCTACCGTCCGGACCGGACGGATCCTTCACTACTCAACAACCGACTTCACCGTGATGACCGCAGCAGCTGGAACCGCGACGAATTTTAATCCAATTGTTCCTGAATACCATTCCTAATTTAACTAAGAATGGTTCTTTGCTTCGGTGCCAATTGCTGAAAACGGCCTGAATACTGGGCCGAAACTGACTTTTCTCCCCATTACTGTGCTGGTGCGGTTGTTTATGGTTGTGCGAGTGTTCATGATCTTTATCATCCATTATTCTCACCTCGAATCCGCTTCCTAGAGACTCAACCCACCCAGAAAACTCCTTAACATCAACAGTGCTTCTTTACCAAGCCGAGACACCCTTCCCTTATCTGGTAATGCGCGGGCGTGTGAATGCGTAATGTGGTAGCAAAAAAAAGAAGGGCAACCCTAGCAACATTTGTGCCGAAGCAGCCCTCGCTCCCAGATCAGCGCCAATATTAATTGTATTCTCCATCACTAGCTACTCTAGGAATGGTTTTCTGTTATTTCTAAGCGGGTTCCAAATATGCTTGGATACTTTCTTTCACAGACTTTCTTCCATGAATCTTAATTTTTATGGGCGGTTTTTCCAGCAGAACTAAGATTAAAATGGTTGGCGCCCCATTGCTTCTCAGTTATTTGCTTTCCCAATATTTTTCTGCGCCAATTTCCATTTTTTCAAGTCTAGTATAGTAGTCGGGATATTCTGTCAAATGTGCAAGTGCAATTTTGCCTGTAATTAAAGGATCATTATCTGTAACATTTGTAAGTGGATCACTTGTGCCATGTTCAAGCTCAACGTCCATTCCCATTCTAAATTGTTCTATATTAAATTTGCTCCAGTTTACTCCAAGCATTTCACCAATTTCCTTAGCTTGTTCACTCGTAAATACTTTTTCTTCTGACATAAAAATCATCCTCCGTTCAAATATTTGTATATTTTAGATTATCATATTCATTCCCTACAACAGCTATCATAACACTAAGAGTAAAGCAAATTTAAATGTGCAATATCCTTCATAGCGCACTTCATCACTTTAATTCCCGCTCATAGTCAGCATCATTAACATAGGAAATAAAGGATATTACTAAATCAATTTCATATGGTAAAAGTGCCAGAATGAAAAAGGAAGGACGGTTTTGTCATACTTCCTTTTCTGACTTCTTCCTTTTTTGTAGTAGGCCCTTTAGATTTTAACGTTCTGTGTGTCGTACCTACTTGTGATTATCCATAAATTGATTATATTCTTCTTGGGCTTTATCTTTGCTGTAACCATATTTTTCTTGAAGAATACCGACCAACTTTTCGGACTGGCCTTCTACTTTCGTGACGTCATCATCTGTAAGATCTCCCCACTTCTCTTTAACACTACCTTTTAGCTCTTTCCATTTACCTTTAAAAATATCTTCGTTCATTTTTAGTCCTCCTTTAATTTAATGTCGCCTATTGCGAACATATATCGTATTGATCAACTTGAATATCATCAAATATCGTGTTTGCCTCAACGGGAATGCTCTTTGGCAGTAAGTTCATCGGACCAGTATCCCTGGCGATTGTAATGTCGATACAGTCCAGTCTCATAATCCTGGGTTAGCAGAGACTCCTCCGTGTATTCCGGTGACTGCTTGATGGTCTCACGGAGAAGATTGACGAATACTGTCTTCTCGTCCCAACTAACACGCTCAATCCATTGCGGTGAAACCAGAACCTTTTTCCCCGGCCACCAGTTCCGTGTACTGATTATTAAATAACGAATCGCCCACGTCTCGTCATCGATGATAAAATCTTCAACGTGGCCAATTTCGCCATCTGCGGCTTGGATCTCATAGCCACTAACCTCGTAAGTGCTACGCAAATGGGGATCCCACGTTTTCTCGCCTTGCTTGGATTCTTTCCGCTCTTTGGGGTCAAATTCAATGTTAGGATAAAATCCCCACATATTTGGGCCGTCCCAATACGTCGGCCATCCATAATACCCGTAGTATGCCTCCTCGAATTGTCGCGAGACGGGCTTGTCCTCGTCCAAGGATGGACTGTCCTCAAGTTGCTTTTTGGTCAAATTGATGGAGATATATTGCTCTTCTTTATTTACGGCGATCAGCACATGCGGGGAGATCAATACCTGCCTGCCCGTAAGCCAGTTTCCTGTGTCGGCGATCAGATAGCGAACCGTCCAGTAGTGGTCATCAAAGTAGAATTCCTTGACATTTCCTATTTCCCCGTCGAGGCTACTCAATGTGTAGTTATTTAGTGTTTTGGCTTTGTTTAGCATAATAGTAATCCTTTCATTGTTGAAATATTCATTTGAATGTTTTTGGTAAAATAAATTCGTCGGCTAAAGCGCCCTCCTCCCTGAAATCAGGTTAAACACCACTACAATTAAAGCAACTACGAGAAGAATATGAATTAATCCTCCCATAGTATACGAGGTGACCATTCCAAGCAGCCATAAGACCACGAGAATAACAGCAATCGTCCATAACATACATTATCATCCTTCCTTTACTATCGGTGCTCAGCAAGACTACTTGCCGGAAGAAAAAATGAGGTACAGTATGCTTTTTTCTTCTGCTTAGAATGATAACAGTAAAAGATGTCTTTCTTATGACATTATTCTTGTATTAAGGAGCTATTCTATTAGCTATATACCTGAAAATCATTTACTTTAGCAGGGCTTCACATCACCTCTGCAGAGTTCAACTCATTATTGGGCTATGTAGATAAAATACATATTTATTTATAAACTAAAAGCCGAGGGCATGGACTAAGCAAGTCTCGCCTTTATTAAGATCCCTCCCACCGTATCAAAATGCGGCAGGAGGATTTTGTTTACTTCACGCTGGTTTTATCAAACTCAATAAGCCATTCTTCATACGAGAAGAAACCGTGAGAAGACAAGCGGAAATCAACAAACTTATGAAATCCATGTGGAACGATCAATAGATAGAGCTTTAAGAGCCCCCAGCGTGCTAAGGGCTCTTTTTAATGTTGACCCATATTAAAAAAAGATGTCAACTCTGTGTCCAACCCCTTGGGTACATTATATTTCGTGGAAAATTTGATTTTATTGCTGTCTGCTGAATTATGGTTAACATTACCACTCCCCCTGCACTATTGCATCCTTATGGTCAACAGAGAAATCTGGTTTGTCAAAATAATTGCTCACCGTACCAAATGTAGGGTCAACATTAATCCATCTTCCT
>JARLHD010000042.1 GCA_031292435.1 Ignavibacteriaceae bacterium | reverse complement strand
TTCCGCTATTATTAACAAAACCATTTCACAATTCCACTCTCGGGAAAGGCGAGGAGTGGGTTAATGCCTTATAATATTATTATTCCATTTCTAAAATATAAATGTTACTGGAATAATAATATGATAAGCGTATGGATTTGACCTGTCTGCCGACAGAGTCTGTTGCAGAACTAAATAATCATGTTTTTATAGCCCCGTCGTTTAGAGGCTGTGTGAAAATTACTTGTCAAGACGGACAAAATTAATATGAAAAGAGGAAAGGAATTAATAATTTTGTCAGGTAAAAATTAAGAGAGAAATGAAATATATACAACCATCAGACAGGCAACAATATCATCTAATGAGTAGTTTAGACGATATGGTATCTCAGGAACATCCTGTAAGAATAATAGATAAGATAGTAGAGTCGATAGTAGCAGGCGCAAAAGACAGGTTTGAAAAGCCAAGAGAGAGAGAAACAGGCAGGCCCAGGTATCAGGAAACGACACTAATAAAGCTGTATTTGTATGGATATTTTAACGGGATAAGCAGTTCAAGGAAACTTGAAGCAGAGACATACCGGAACAAGGAAGTAATCTGGCTGCTGGGAAATTTGACACCGGATCATTGGACAATATCCAACTACAGGAAAGAAAACGGAGATAATATAAAATATGTAACAAAGAAGTTCAGGGAATTTCTGAAAGATAACGGATATATAAAACTAAAGACGGTAGCGATAGACGGTAGTAAAGTAAAGGCATATACAAATAAAGATATGCTGACAGTAGAAAAGATAGAGATAAGGTTGAAAGCAATAGATAAGAAGATAGAAGAATATTTGCTGAGAATAGCAGATAATGACAAACGTGACGATCTGGTAGACGAGATAGACGGAGGAGATGATACGCCGTCAAACAAAAAGTATTTAGACAAGATAATAGAGTTACAGCAAAAGTTAGAACAATTACAGAGACAAAAAGAGAAATTAGAGAAAGAAGGAACCAACTATATTAGTCCGTCGGATCCGGAAGCCAGCCTGATGAAAAGCAGAGACGGTAAGATACCGGGCTATAATGTACAAACAGCAGTAGATGCAGAGAACAAAATGATAGCCGACAGCGAAGTAGTAACAGAGGCAACGGACCTGAAACAGCTGCCGCAAATGATAGCCTCAATAAAAGAAGAATTGGGGAAAGTGCCGGAAGAAGTAATAGCCGACAGAGGCTACAACAATCTGGATTTAATAGAAGCAGTAGAAAAGGAACATGCAGGGATACAAATGTATACGTCGCAGGAAAAGACGAGCCGGGATAAAGAAGAGATCAAATTTGAGTATGATACAGAGAAAGATGAGTATATATGTTCGGAAGGAAAAAGATTAGTTTTAATCCAAAAGGATAAATTAAAAAGGAACTCGTTAGCAAATATATATCGTGGAATAGAATGTACAGGATGTATAATGATGAGCCAGTGTACAAAGTCAAAGAAAGGACGAACGGTTCAAAGATACAAAAATCAACAGTGGCGGGACTCATATAAGAGAAAAATGCTGAGCAAAACAGGGAAACAGAAGACATCTATAAGGAAAACGATAGTAGAGCACCCGTTTGGAACAATAAAATATTTGATGGGAAAGATACCCTTGTTATTAAGAGGAGTAAAGAAAGTAGCCACTGAGATTAACATATATACAACAGTATATAATTTGAAGCGATTAATAAACATAGAGGCATACGAAAACCTGTTGAGTAAAATAGATGCCTATAAGTGGAAAACTGCCTAAAAGGCTGTTCCATTTGCCCTAAAAATATAGCAGTGGGTAAGCAGGTAAATTACATTTTGACCCACTAATTTTTTATATAAAAGATAAGAGAATAATTATGCCCCTTGTAATAGTGTTTTCACACAGCCTCTTTATGGCGGGGTTATTGAAATACGAAACTGCGTAACTTCAGTAATTAATATGTTGCGGCATAAATACTTTTAAGAGAATTTACTCTT
>JARLHD010000350.1 GCA_031292435.1 Ignavibacteriaceae bacterium | reverse complement strand
TCTTGATAATCATTCCGCGGAAATAAAATCAAAATATCACGGCGACCTTAATCTTTATATAAATGACTTTAATATTACTCAGGGATTACTTAATGATTTCACTGATTATGCTTCTACTAAAAATGTTAAACTGAATGAAGATGATTTGATTAAAGATAAGGAATATATAAAATCCCGCCTCAAAGCACAGATAGCAAGAAATTATTGGAAAAATGAAGGCTGGTATCGGGTACTCTTAAATAGTGATAACCAGGTAGAGAAAGCCGAAACTTTATTCCAGGAAGCAAGGGATATAGCTAAACTAAAATGAGAAAAATTACACTTGCTCTTATCCTGCTTCCTCTATGTTTTTCTCTTTCGGGATATTACTATAATAATCATATAGAAGAATATTCAAGTTGGTTCTTTTCTGATAAAAAAATGCAGGTAGGAGAAGAGCTGACTTATGTGGTTAGCTATACTTTTATTAAACTGGGAGAGATTAAAATAATCGTAAAAGACAAAAAAGAGATTAATGGTAAAGTTTATTATAATACTATTACATACATAAATTCTTACAGTGGTATTCCGTTCGTAAGTCTTCACCAGATTTATGAAAGTAAGCTTAACCAGAATTATGCTTCCGAGTATTTTAGGGGTATAGTCAAACATGAAGATTATTCAACTTTTACAGAATATAATTTTGATTATGATAATTCGATAATAAAAATTAAAAAAGGTAAAGTGAAACCTTATCAGCAATGGACCGATTCTACTGCAAGGTTAAATCAAGAGATGCAAGATGGACTATCTATTTTTTATTATGCAAGGATTAACCTCGGGTCAAAAAAATCGGTTAATGTCCCATGTTTTGTTAATGAAAAATATGAGAATACCAAGATTAATTTTTATACCTATATTCAGAAAGCAGAAATTGACGCTGTTGACTATGATATATCCTGCCTTCGGCTTGATGGGAAAATGAATTTTATAAGTATTTATGGCTTAACAGGTTATTTTGAAGGATGGTTTTCAAGTGACGAAGCTTCAATTCCGATAGTTGCTAACATGAAAGTCTTTATTGGAAATGTTAAACTCGAATTAAAACAATGGAAAAGAGAAGGATGGAAACCTCCAAAATTTCAGAAGTAAAACTGTTTCCTTATCTTAACTATTTCCCTGATGTAAGTTCTTCGACTTTTCTTGCATCAGGTGTAAAAATAATAGGAAATGTTAAAATTGGCGAAAATTCAAGTGTTTGGTATAACACAGTCATTCGGGGAGATGTTCATTATATTGAAATTGGTACTGATTCAAATATTCAAGATTGCTCAATGCTGCATGTGACCAACGGTTTATTTCCTCTCAATATTGGTAATAAAGTTACTGTCGGACATTCAGTGACTCTGCATGGTTGTACTTTGCAGGATCTTTGTTTAATTGGTATGGGAGCTGTGATTCTTGATGGAGCAATTATTGAACAAAAAGCAATGATAGCAGCAGGTGCTGTAATTACTCCTGGTTTTATCGCTCCATCAGGAAAACTTGTCGGTGGTGTTCCGGGTAAAATAATTAGAAATCTTACTGAAATTGAAATGGAAGAGTTTGAAAAATCATCCTTGAGATATAAGAAATATTGTGAGATTACGATCAGATCATTAAAAGACCATAATTATGTCTTATGATTATTAGATTTTGGGGAACACGTGGTTCAATACCGGTTCCAGGAAGGAGAACGTTAAAATATGGAGGGAATACTCCATGTGTTGAAGTTCGTTCTTCAGAGAATAAGTTGCTTATCCTTGATGGTGGTTCAGGCATTCGGGAACTGGGCAAACATATCAGTAGCCTGGATGAAAAAGATATCAGCATCTTTATATCCCATTATCATTGGGACCATATTCAGGGGATTCCATTTTTTACACCACTATATAATCCCCTGAACAAAGTTACATTTTACGGTATTTCCAGCAATGGATTAACTGTTGAAAAAGAAATGAAACAGCAGATGCTCCCTAATAATTTTCCGATTAGTCTTGATGAATTTAAGTCAGATACTCATTTTATGGAATTAAATAAAAATATAGCTTATGATATTAATGGATTAAAAGTAGAAACTTTTATTCTGAATCATCCTTCTCCAACTCTAACATTTAAAATAACAGAGGCTGGCTCTTCATTTATTTATATGACTGATAATGAATTAAATATAGATAATGTACAGGAAAGGCAAAATGATACTTTTTTGAGAACTATGAATAAAGATTTAATTGCTTTTTGCAGCAACAGTGATTACCTCGTTCATGATGCTATGTTTGATGAGAATTCAATGCTTGACAAAAAAGGATGGGGACATTCGAGTAATGTTTCACTCGCCCAGTTCAGTATTATGGCTAATATTAAAAATCTTGTCCTTTTCCATTATAACCCAGACTATGACGATTCTAAGATAGACATTATTCTAAAAGAAACTAAATTATTCCTAAATAGACAGAATTCGAATATAAATTGCATTGCTTCAAAGGAAGGACTTGAAATTAAGATTTAATTCTTTATTTTTAATCACGTGGTTAAAAACTTACAAATAAATAATTCGGGGAAATTGGAGTTTGATAAAAGAATTATTAATAGTATTGTGGGCTACCTAAAAAATGAACTTGAATTTACAATAAATGATGTAAGTGTGAATTTTATCTCATCTGTAGAAATCACTCTTTTGAATGTAAAATATTTGAAGCATAATAATTCTACCGATATAATTACATTTAATTATTCCGGCAATAATCATAATCTTGACGGTGAGATATTTATTTCGGTGGAAGATTGCAGGAACAATGCAGTTCAATTTGGGGTTAAATTCCAAGAGGAATTGTTAAGACTTATAATTCATGGTTTCTTGCACTTATTAGGTTATAACGATGAAAACAGATCAGATAAAAAGAAGATGTTTGAATTGCAAGAATATCTCTTAAATAATTGTAAATTTGCATTATAAATAGTTAATTCAATATGGTATCAGAAATAGTTAAGGTTATAGTTAAGGTTTTTGAAGGAATCAAAAATGATAATTCCCTTCAGGAAGTTGAAAAACTTCTTCCTAGAGGTGGAATATATCACAAAAACATAATCCCGGCTGCCTATAGTTGGATTTATGACAAATCTATAAGAGATAATTTAGGTGATCATGGTAAATCCCTCTCTATTGAAAATGGATTTAGAATTTTATCTAATGAAGAAAAATCCTTATTTGGGGAGGAAATAGAAAAATATTTAATGCATCTCTATTCTATTGGTTTATTAAAAAACAATGATATTGATAAAATTGTAGAGCAGATACAATTGTTTCCTGAAAATGCCAAAAATCTGGATAATATAAATTTGTTGATATTATCCTTGTTCTTTGATACTGAAAAAAAATCTCTACCTGGTAGTAGATATATTTTGTATTCATCTGATACAGTAAATTAAATAAAGAGCTTTATGAGTAAAAATCTTGTCTTGGTGGAATCACCAGCAAAGGCGAAAACGATAAATAAATATCTTGGCAAAGATTATATCGTCGAGGCAACAATTGGTCACATTAGAAATCTTCCTAAAACTAAATTAGGGGTTGATGTAGAGGATAATTTTAAGGCTCCTTACCTGAATATAAGAGGTAAGGGAGATATTATTAAAAAGATAAAGTCTCTTGCCTCTAAAAGTAAAAATATTTTTATTGCTACTGACCCTGACCGCGAAGGAGAAGCTATTGCTCAGGATATTGCTGATGTCATTGTTAATCTAAATGGTCTTAAAATTCACAGAGTTTTGTTTAACGAAATCACCAAAGGTGGTGTTCAGAAAGCAATGCAGAATCCCCGGCAAATAGATGATGCTTTAGTCTCATCGCAACGGGCACGAAGAGTAATGGACAGGATAATTGGATACAAGATTAGTCCATTTCTTTGGAAGGCTGTTATAGAGCAATCAGGTGGTACTTCGCTATCAGCCGGCCGCGTTCAATCTGTTGCTCTTAAATTGATTTGTGATAGAGAAGCGGAAATAGAGAAATTCAGACAGATTGAGTATTGGTCAATTTGGGGAACATTTGAAACTGATAGAGGCGAATCCTTTAAGGCCAAACTTTTCAGTATCGGTAATAAAGATATAAAGTCCTTCCCAAAAGCTAATTTGTCTGATGAAGAAGTGAATGAATTTCTTCTGAAGTATATTCAACTTAATGATGAAACTTCTGCTTCTACTCATTTTAATAGTTTAAAAGAGAAAAATAATTTTTACATATCTAATATTCTGAAAAGGAATATAAAAAGGAATCCACCGGCCCCTTTCATTACAAGTAATCTTCAGGCAGAGGCTTCAAGAAGATTAAAAATGAGACCTAAACAAACAATGGTTCTTGCACAGAAACTTTATGAGGGTATTGATCTTGGTAAAGAAGGAACAATAGGATTAATTACCTATATGAGAACAGATTCTACTAGAATTAGTGAGGACTTTGCTGCAGAAACAAAACAATTTATTACTGCTAGTTTTGGGAAGGAGTTTTTACCTGTTGGGTTTAATGTATTTAACAAAAAAAATGGGATCGTAGTTCAGGATGCTCATGAAGCAATAAGACCTACTTCATTAAAGTATACTCCTGAATTTGTTAAACAATACCTTGATAAGAGATCGTTCCAGTTATATGAACTGATATGGAAAAGATATATTGCTTCACAAATGAATCCCGCTCTTCTTGAGACTACACTTATTGAAATATCTGCGGATGATTTTCTATTCAAAGCTTTCGGAACTGCAATGAAGTTTAATGGATTTATGCAGATATATGAAGAGGTAACTGAAATAAAAGATGATGCTGAAGAAAAGGAAGAATATAGAAATGAAAAGATTCCATTTGGTTTGATAAAAGATGAAAAACTTAAATTAGAGGACTTGCATAAGAATCAACATTTTACAAAACCACCTGCCAGGTTCTCTGAAAGCACAATTATTAAAGAACTTGAAAGTAAAGGTATTGGACGACCAAGTACATTCTCCTTAATTGTCAGTACTATTCAGGATAGGAAATATGTAGAGATGATTGAAAGGAAACTAATACCAACAAAACTTGGAAAATCAGTCAATTTGATACTTGTGAAAAATTTTCCAGAAATAATCAATGAATCCTTCACTGCATCAATGGAAGGAGAATTAGATCAAATTGCACGTGGAGAAAATGATTATGTTAAAGTACTTAATGATTTCTATGGCCCTTTTGCTCATGCCCTGAAACATGTGGAAAATAACATCGAAAAAATTATTTGCGATAAATGTGGATCAGAAATGGATATTAAAGTAGGCAGATTTGGTAAATATCTTGCTTGCTCCAAATATCCTGAATGCAAGAATATTAAATCTTTCAAAGATTATTTCCTCCAGAATCAGGAACCAGAATACACAGGAGAAATTTGTGAAAAATGCGGTAGTAGAACAGTATTTCGGGAAGGTAAATTTGGTAGATTTATAGGGTGTGAAAGATATCCGGATTGTGATTTTGTAAAAAATATTTCTTTGGGGATTAGTTGTCCAAAATGTAAAGAAGGATCAGTTGTTGAACGAAAAACAAAAAGAAAACGACTATTTTATGGATGTTCAAGATATCCTGAATGTGATTTTATTAGTTGGTACAAACCGTTACCTGAAACTTGTCCTAATAATGACAGCTCTTATATGGAACAAAGATTTTCTCAGAAAAAAGGTAAGTATCTGAAATGCCCGGAATGTGGTATTGAAGTTATTCCAGAAGAAATTGAAGAACTTGAAGGTTAATGCTTATAAAGGAAATATTTTCTGAATATATAAAAGAGATCAGGAATATTAAAAGATATTCTCCTAATACAATTATGTCTTATTCCGAGGATCTAATATCGTTTATGAATTATTGTACTGAAAATTCAAATAGCAAAATCGAAAATATATCTGAAAAATTTATTAAATCTTATCTTATGGTGCTTAGCGAATCAGGTCTAGCCAAAATATCGATGTCAAGAAAACTTGCATCAATAAGGGGATTTTTCAAATATGCATATAAATTGAATTATATAAGTTTTAATCCGACATCTTTTATTTCCAACCCCAAATCGAATAGAAATTTACCGGAAGTAGTTCCGCAGGAGATAATATTAAACACATATAAAGAAATTGACAAAGATGAAAAAAATGCTAAATTATATAAGGTAATAATCGAGTTATTATACGGCTGTGCTTTAAGGGTATCTGAACTTTGTAATCTTAATTTCGGAGATATAAATATTAGTTCTAAAACTGTTCGTATCCTAGGCAAGGGAAATAAAGTTAGGATTATTCCAATTGGGGGAAAATCGATTCTCATACTCAACGAATATTTATCTGATAAAAAGCTAAATTCTAAAGATCCGCTTCTTGTATATAACAAGACGAAAAGAATTTATCCAAGGATGATACATAGAATTGTTAACAAATATTTAACTATTGTAAGTGACCTTGAGAAAAAAAGCCCACATGTTCTTAGGCATAGTGCTGCTACACATATGTTGGATAACGGAGCAGACTTGAGGGCAGTAAAAGAGATTTTAGGGCATGAAAATCTTTCAACAACACAGATTTATACTCATGTTAGTATTGAGAGACTAAAAACAGCATATAAAAAAGCTCATCCAAAATCATAAAAAAGGAGAATATATGAATATAACCATAACTGCACGGAAGTTTAAAGCTCATGATACTCTGAAAGACTTTATAAATGGTGAAGTTGCTTCCTTAGCAAAATATGTAGATAATATTCTTAATGTTGACGTTATTTTGAGTTATATGAATTCAAAAGATAGTCTAAAAACAGCTGAAATTATACTTCAAGTGCCTGGTCAAACACTGACTGCTGAAGAAAAATCAGATGATTTTAAGAAATCAGTTTCTTCATCAGTTGAAAAATTATCCCGTCAACTGCAGAAACTTAAATCTAAAAAGATTAGTCATAAATCAGGAGAGATTGAAAATTTATCTCCTATAGATATTAATGCTGAATCAGATATCAATGATTAAAATTGATCAGAAAGCCATTTCAAGAAAGGAGTTTATTACTGTGGAATTCCTATTCCATAACTCGAAAGATAAATTTAAATTAAGGTTATTATCCAATGATTCTGGCTTTTCAAAAAAGATATTTGAACAAAACTTGCACAGACCCGGCCTCGCACTTGCTGGGTTTGTTGATTTATTCTCCTTTTCGAGAGTACAAATTTTTGGCAATACAGAAATGCGATATTTACGTCAGCTTACAGATGATAAGAAAGAAGAGACCCTTCGTAGAATATTTAAATTTAATATACCTTGTATTATTCTTACTGATAATAACGTTCCTTTTCCGAAATTAATAGAACTTTCTAACGAATATCATATAACTCTTTTTTCTTCTCCTTTTTCCACTACTAAACTTACTTTTCTGGTGAGTGATTTTTTAGATGATCAATTTGCACCAAGAATTTCTATTCATGGTTCTTTTGTAGATGTATATGGGTGCGGATTACTATTTGTCGGGAATTCCGGTATAGGTAAAAGTGAAGTAACGCTTGATTTGGTAGAAAGAGGACACCGTCTTGTAGCTGACGATATAATTATTCTAACCAAGAAGGGAGAGGGGATACTTATGGGTTCGGGTACCAATCTCGCAAAACATTTTATGGAAATTAGAGGACTGGGTATAATTGATATAGAGAGAATGTTTGGTATTAGAGCTATTAGATACCAAAAAAGATTGGAAATTATTGTGGAATTAGAGATTTGGGATGATAATGCTGAATATACAAGAACTGGATTAGATGAAAATTTTGTTTCTATATTGGATGTAGAAATACCTTACGTAAAATTGCCTATTTTGCCCGGAAAAAATATTACCGTAATATCTGAAGTTATTAGCCTTAATTATCTTCTTAAACATTATGGACATGATTCGTCTAAGATTTTTGAAAAAAGACTAAATGATAAACTAAAAGAAAAGAAAATTGAAGATATTAGAGGAGTTGACTATTTTGAACATGATTTTGAGTAAAATAATTATTTGATTTCTCTTGACTAATTTTCCTTTATTTTTTACATTCCGCAACCATTTATGAAAAAATTATTTTACTTCTCAAAAAGCAAACTGCAGTATATCGAAATAACGGAAATTAAGTCGAAATTGACAATTTTCTTCATTTGTTTTATTATTGTTATCCTTTCGACTGGTTTTGGCGTGTACTATATTTTTACATCTTTATTCAATAATGATAAACTGTATAATAATGCAAATATTGAAGATACTATTTTAAAAGAGAAATTTGATGGAATAGTTCATAATTATTCAAAGATAAATAGTGAATTGGATAGTTTAATAAAAGTAAACAATGATTTAAGAATAGCTGCCAATTTACCCATATTTTCTGATGAAGAAATAAAGGTAGGGGTTGGGGGCGGTTATTTTGATAATAGTATTGATTTTTCAAAGGATTTAAGTTACAAGTTAAAAACAGCTATATCATATGTTGATGATATATCCAGAAAGATTGCATTTGAAAAGACAAATTATTCTGAGATATCTAATAAAATGGTTGAGAATAAGCAATTATTCGAAGCAATACCTGCAATTAAACCTTGTGAAGGTATATTGTCAGAGCATGGGTTTGGGATGAGGATACATCCGGTATTAAATATTCTTAGAATGCATGAAGGGATTGATATAATTGCCGAAGTAGGTACTTCTGTGTTTGCTACCGGCAAAGGTACTATAGATTTTATAGGAATTAAAGGGGGATATGGTTTATGTTTGGAAATTAACCAGGGTTTTGGGTATTCTACATTATATGGCCATTTGTCATCTGTCACAGTACAAATAGGGCAAAAGGTTCCAAGAGGAACTTTAATTGCCAAGACTGGTAATTCAGGCTTATCCTCCGGTCCTCATTTACATTACGAAGTAGCTCACGATGGTGTAAAATTAGACCCAGTGGGTTTCTTCTTCGATGAATTAAATATTTTTGCTCTAAACCATAAAAATTAAATTGGGAGATAGTATATGATTTGGACAGTGGAGCTTGCTTCTTATTTAGATGATGCACCTTGGCCGGCAACAAAGGAGGAGCTTATAGATTATGCTGAAAGGATTGGAGCTCCATATGAAGTTGTTGAAAATTTACTGGAACTTGAAGACTCTGAAGAACCATATGAATCAATTGAAGATATCTGGCCCGACTATCCTTCGGATGAGGACTTCTTTTATAATGAAGATGATTTTTAAGTACGAGGCGCTTCTAAAGCGCCTTTTTATTTTATGAATAATAAATGGAAGGGGATATACGGGCAGCAATCCGTATTAGCTATCCTCGACAAATTAATTTTATCAAATAATATTCCTCACGCTTTATTATTTACCGGGATAGATGGTGTTGGCAAGGAATATACAGCAATAAAATTTGCAATTGCCGCGAATACTATTGGTTTGATCAATAAAGAATATTTAGATCAGTTTATATCCAATTATTCTGAACCATATATTAAATATATATATCCCTTACCGAGAGGGAAAAATGAAACAGATGAAAGCACTCCTTATGAGAAACTTAGTTTAGACGATTTGGATCTTATAAAGGAGGAACTTCAGAAGAAAAAAGAGAATCCATACTATAAGCTATCCATCCCGAAAGCATCAAAAATCAAAGTAAATAGTATAAGAGATATAAAGAAATTTCTTTCATTAAATTACAGTGATATCAGGTATAGAGTAGTGCTTATATCCGATGCCCATCTTATGAACGATGAGGCTCAGAATGCCTTACTTAAAAATCTCGAGGAACCTCCTGAAGGTGTAATTTTTATTTTGATTACTCCATATCCTGGGTTACTTCGGGAAACTATTAGATCCAGATGCTGGGATATGAACTTTAGCCCACTTAATAAATATGAACTTAAAGATGTCCTGGTGACACATTATAAGGTGGATTCCAGTTTGGCTGAAACAGTAACACCATTTTCAAATGGATCAGTTTCAAATGCATTAAATCTCTTAGAAACTGATTTTAATTTTCTACTTGAAAAAGTAATATCTATTTTAAGATATTCATTTGCGAAAAAATATCATTCAGCTATGGATGAGATCTCATATTTTCTAAAAGAAGACTCAGCTAACCGCATGAGAATTCTTATTCAAATGATAATAATTTGGCTGAATGATATTCAGAGACAAAGAATAGGGAACATCAATTATTTTTTTGCTAAGTACACTGAAACACTTGAGAAATTTAATTTAAGATTTCCTTTATTAAATCTAAATGATACAGTTGTCAGAATTGACTATTTTGGATCAATTATTCAAAAAAATATTAACCTCAATCTTATAGCAATAAATATAATTTATGAGCTATCTGCTTTAGCTGATGATATGATCAAAAGTTAAGTGTTTAAGAATATCTAAAAGGCTTCAAATGAAAGTAGTAATAGTATCTGCCAAAAGGACTCCGATTGGAATATTAAATGGGAGTATATCTTCATTAAGTGCACCTAAGCTTGGAAGTATAGCAATAAGGGGTGTCCTGGATGAGTCAGGAATAAAGCCAGCATTGGTGGATGAAGTAATTATGGGAAATGTACTAACTGCTGGTCTAGGCCAAGCCCCCGGGCGCCAGGCAGCAATTTATGCCTGTCTTCCGGATAAAACCGAAAGTTTAACTATAAATAAAATGTGCGGTAGTGGTTTAAAGGCAGTAATGCTGGCACATCAGACAATTTTATGCGGTGATGCAGATATTATAATAGCTGGAGGACAGGAAAGTATGAGTAATGCTCCGTATCTACTTTCTAAAGCAAGAAACGGTTATAAGCTTGGACATGGGGAATTAATAGATTCGATGATCACAGACGGATTATGGGATGTATATAATAATATTCATATGGGTAATTGTGCAGAAGCCTGTGCAAAGGAATTTAATTTCAGCAGGGAGGAGTTAGATGAATATGCTATAAATTCATTTAAAAAAGCTCAACAGGCACAATATAATAAATTCTTTAATGAAGAAATAGTAAAAGTAAATATTAGTGGTAAATCAGCGAATATTAATGTAGATATTGACGAAGGTCCTTCTAAAGTTATTTTTGAAAAGATACCTATGCTTAAACCAGTATTTGATAAATCTGGAGTTGTTACTGCTGCTAATTCTTCAAGTATTAATGATGGTGCTGCTGCATTACTTATTATGAGTGAAGAAAAAGCAATTGAGTTAGAGTTAGTGCCTTTAGTAGAAATAGTTGCACAGGCATCAACCGCAAAAGCTCCTATAGAATTTACAACTGCTCCGGCTGATGCAATCAATAAAGTTCTTTCTAAAGCCGCATTAACAACAAATAAAATAGATCTTTATGAGATAAATGAGGCTTTTGCTGTCGTATCTCTTGCAGTAAATAAGCTGTTAAATCTTGACGAAACAAAGGTTAATGTTAATGGAGGTGCAATAGCATTAGGACATCCTATCGGAGCAAGCGGAGCACGTATTCTGGTAACATTGATACATGAAATGAAAAGAAGAAAATCTATCTATGGTATTGCTTCATTATGTATTGGGGGAGGAGAAGCTTCTGCACTTTTAGTTAAAAATTACTTAAAATAAAGGTTTTATATGGAAATTAAAATTGTTTCAATCATTGGTGGTGGTACTATGGGAAATGGTATTACGCACATTTTTGCAATGAAGGGATTTTATGTAAACTTAGTTGAAATGTCAGAGCAACTATTTAATCATGCCTATACGATCATTACCGAGAATCTGAACCGTCAGGTTAAGAAATTAATTATTACCGAAACTGAGAAAAATACAATTCTTAAAAGAATCAATAAAGTAATTTCGATTGATAATATTCCAGCAAATTCAGATGTAGTTATTGAAGCTATTTATGAGAATAAAGAAGCTAAAATAGCTATATTTAAAAAAATAAATCAATTGGTTAAACAGGATTCTATATTTGCTTCAAATACTTCATCAATATCTATTACCGAACTTGCTGCGAGTTGCCGACCTGATAGATTTATAGGAATGCATTTCATGAACCCAGTACCTATTATGAAACTGGTTGAGATAGTTCGGGGCTATTCAACCAGTGATCAGACATTTACTACAGTTAAGGAATTATCCCAGAAACTGGATAAAGTTCCAGTAGAAGTTTCTGATTACCCAGGATTTATCTCAAATCGTATTCTGATACCTATGATAAATGAAGCTATATTTGCCTTAATGGAAGGCTTGTCATGTAAAGAAGATATCGACACTGTAATGAAGCTTGGAATGAATCATCCGATGGGACCATTGACTTTAGCAGACTTCATTGGGCTGGATATTTGTTTAGCAATTATGGAAGTACTGTATAATGGGTATAATGATTCGAAATACAGACCTTGTCCGTTATTGAAGAAAATGGTAGCAGCAGGTAAATTAGGGCGTAAATCAGGAGAAGGGTTTTATAAATATTGAAATAATAAGATGTGCTAACATTAGTTATCTGACTTTTCAATGTCCCATAATGTATATTATGTAAACATAATTATGTTCTTTATAAATACAATTATTAAGTTATTTATGACAAGATAGTTGTATCTTTGTCCTCCCTATCTATGTTCATTCATTTCTGAAGTCATCCTCATATAATTTTACTTACTATTCAAGATGTAAAATGAGTATTTGATATAGCTTAGCGAAATAATTGTGATTAAAAGTATTCTCGTTTATAGGATTAAACATTTTCAATGTGGAAATAAACGGGGAGCTTTATAAATCAAAAATAGCATTAACAAACTGTTCCGGGATAAAGGTTTGAAGGTCATCGATACCTTCGCCAATACCAATGTATTTTACAGGAATTTTCTGTTTTGAGCTAATCTGAAATATAACGCCGCCTTTAGCTGTACCATCCAGTTTAGTGACAATCAGACCTGTAATATCTGTTACTTTTGAGAACTCTTCTGACTGAATAATCGCATTTTGACCTGTATTTCCATCAAGAACTAAGTAGGTATCATTGGGAGCATACGGGAGCATTTTTTTAATAGATCTTTTAATTTTACCAAGTTCATCCATCAGATGGGATTTATTATGTAAACGTCCAGCAGTATCGATAAGGACGATATCATAATTTTCTTTAATAGCCCTCTGAACAGTTTCGAAAGCAACAGAAGACGGATCCGTCCCTTTTTTATTCTGTACAATATCTACATTAGCTCGTTTTGCCCATATCTCAAGCTGTTCAACAGCTGCCGCTCTAAAGGTATCTGCAGCCCCTACAATCACTTTCAATCCTGCTCTCCTGAAGTTATATGCAAGTTTTCCAATTGTAGTTGTCTTCCCTACCCCATTTATTCCAACTATGAGGATGACATACGGACGAAATTTATTTAAATTAATTTCATCACCTGCGAAACTCTGGAAATCAAATACGGAAACTAATTCTTTCTTAACGGTATCAAGAATATTTAATTCAGAACGGTCTTTTTCAGATTTTAGATTTATTCTGGTGTTTTCAATTATCCTGACAGCTGTATCAAATCCAATATCAGCAGTAATAAGGATCTCTTCAATTTCATCAAGAGTTTTATCATCAATGACTGCCTTACCGCTGATTGTTTCAGAAATAGTATTGATTATTTTATTCCTGGTCTTAGATAGTCCTTCTTTGAGTTTAGAGAAATTGAAATTATCGAACATTCCCATTTTATTTACCCTTATTTACTGATGTACTTTTAGTACTTCCACTGATATCATTTGATGGTTTTGCCTTGAGGAACTCTGAAGCCCTTAAAAGATAGGCCGTAAAAGACACAATAATTAACAATATACTTATGCCATAAATTGCTTTAAAATAGAATGATGCTTGATCTACCTGTAAAAAAATTAGTATTATAACTATTCCAATAATAAGGACGGTGATTTTCCCCAGCATGTTGGAGGGTAATACACGACCTAATTTGGTAGTTAGTAATATTCCGCCAAGAAATATCAGAATATCCCTTCCAATGATCATAAAAAAGTAATATGAAGGGATAAGGTGTATGAGATAAAGTTTAGTAATGATAACGGCTATACAAACTTTATCAGCGAGAGGATCGATTATTTTTCCGAATTCAGTAATCTGATTCATTTTTCTAGCAAGGTAGCCGTCCATAATATCTGTTAATGATGCAAATAATGTAAGGGCGAACAGCATATATCTGAAATCAGGATGATCGAAATGATCAAGCATAATCCAAAACGGAACAGCGAGGAACAGTCTTATGATGCTAAGATAGTTAGAGGTAGTATTTATTTCTTTCAGCTTTAGCATATTAAAATGCGGAATAACCGATTTGTGTTAATAACATATGCATCATTATATTAATTTCAAATTATAAAGAAAGTAAAATTAAATAAGAATACCGTTTATAAAAAATAAATGTGGTATTGTAATTCTGAAAAATAGTAATTATACAATTTAATAAATGCTTTTTGAGCTATCTGAACTATTGTAAATGTTGATGAGCAACAGAAGATGTAGATGATAACAGAGCCCCAAAGGGGCTCTTTTTAATAATATAATAAATGGTTAGAAAATACTCATAATTAAATATATAAAATTATGGGTTCGCAATCGTAAAATCATTGGTACTTATACTGTTTAAGATGGAATTACCTTCATCGCTTATCCTTACCTTACATTGTCCAGGTGTATTTGGTACAGTCCAATCGTAGCTTCCAGAAGAGGCAGGTACAGAGAATACAGGAATCCAAGTAGAACCTTCATCAGTAGTATAGTCTATCTTTACAGTTAATACGCTCGTGCTTGTCCATGTGATTGAATGAACTTCAGTCACGTTCCATACTTCTCCCCCAATAGGTGAGGAGATTGTTATTGCCGGGGCCGGCGATATTGTGAAAACTGAAGTAATGATGCTCATAATGGTAGTATCAATTGCATCACTTACACGCACTTTACACAATGTTGAGGGAGAATTTGGAATAGTCCAATTATAACTGCCTGCAGAAGAAGGTGTTGAGGCAATTACAGTTGACCAGGTAGAGCCATTATCTGTAGAGAAGTCAATTTTAACATTTGTAAAATATGTGCTTGTCCAAGTAATATTATGATTAGAACCAGCCTGCCAGTTCTCTCCACCGTTTGGCGATTGAAGAGAAACGGATCCATCTTTAATGCAACGAATACTTCGTCCATATTGCTTAGAATTAGATCCAACAAAAACTGTATCGAAATCAGTACCGAGATCGGCATAATAAATGTTAACGTTATTTGCTTCATTAGGAGTAAGAAGGAAGGTATAAAGCGTTAAACTCGCAAAGGAACCATCGGAAAAACGAGTGCCAGCCAGAAGGGCTGAAAAGCCGCTTAAATTTGTTCCCGCACCGCTAAAGGCTCCCTGTCCAACTGCCTTTAAAGAGTTTGCATCATTATGTACAGTGTTTGATAAAACATTATAATCACTGGTATCCGGAATGTGCCAACCCGAAGGACAGATACCTTGAATATGCCCATAAAATGCAGGATTAGGCGAAGCGAGATTTGTTGCACCATTTTGGTACTGTACTGCTTCTGCCCATTCATATAATCCACCATAAGTAGTACAATTTGCAGGATTATTGTTATAACAGTACTTTTCTATGACTGCATTATTTGTTTGCTCCTGAAGTGAATTTAAAAATGAACCAATATTCAAATTCTCTTTAAGCCAGCATTGATTTCCAATAAGAACAGTATTATAAGTTTGAGAACCATAAACTACAGTTGCAAGACCCGGGCATGGTGGATTAGATATGGTAAAATTATTTATACTTACTGCATTAATGGTTGTATCAACTAAATCGACAATCCTTATTTTACAGTTAACAGAAGGTGTAAAAGGCACTGTCCAGGCAAAATATCCGATAGAAGAATTAGTAGAAGCAATCAGAGTTGTCCAATTTGTGCCAGTATCAGTTGAATAATCAATCCTGACATTAGCGACATTAGTACTCGTCCATTTAATAGTATCTATATCCCCAACTTTCCAAATTTCTCCACCGTTTGGTGAGGATAATGTTATAGTAGGAGTCCAGATTGTAAATGGAGTTGTGCTTATACTTTTTACAGTAGAATCAGAGGCATCACTCAATTTTATTTTACACAAAGATGAGGGACTGTTAGGAATTGTCCAGCTATAACTATGAATTGATGCGGGAGTAGATCCAATGATTGTACTCCAATTATTTCCATTATCAGTAGAAAGTTCTATTTTTGCGTTTGCAATATTGCTGCTAGTCCATGTTATATTTTGAGTTGATCCTACCTGCCAACTCTCCCCTCCATTTGGTGCAAGAAGTAAAAACCATCCATCTTTAACGCAACGGATACTGAATCCATAATCTTGATTTACAGTATATTGATAAATATCCGGGATATATCCAGATATATCCATATAGCTAGCATTGGTCAAGCCGGAAATTGAAGAGCTCCAGAAATAACTTTCACCCCCAAGATCTGAAAATGTTCCTGTGGGATAATATCTAGATCCAGTCATCAGCACTGAAAAACCGCTACTATTTGTTCCCGCACCGATATCAACGCCCTGACCCACTGATTTTAACGAATTGGAGTTACCAGAGACCGAAGTAGCCAAAGTTGAGAATTCATTTATTGATGGAATATGCCAACCGACAGGGCAGATTCCCTGCACTTTACCCACACTTGATGAATACTGCATAGTTTCATTCCACTGGTACAGGCCCCCGTATATATTACAATTCGCCAGTAGATTATTATAACAATATTTTTCGATAATTCCGTTATTAGATTGAGATTGGCTTCCAGGTACCATGGTACCAACATTAAGATTTTCCTTTAACCAATATTGAGTACCAATCAAAACAGTATGATAGATTTGACCAGAATAATTAATATATTCCGGAGGAGTACCAGGAGGAGTTTCCTCGGAAAGATAATTAATATTATTATTGTCAACAATTATGAGATCATTCAAGTCAATTAACCCATCACCGTTAACATCAGAGACACTTATTCCAGTTACATGGTTGGCAATATCATTATCAATTTCCATCATATCTGAGATATCGACTAAACCATCCTGGTTGAGGTCGCCACTAATAATGCAATATTTAGAACCAACTAATTTCAGATTGTTTCCATAGGCTTGAGCAGCTGAAGTTGTAAAATCATAATTTAGCACGCCAGAAATAAATGATACTGGTATTGTACTCCAGGTTTCAACTGTATTAGGCGATTTAATAACGATGTAATAAGGCACCCCATCAACAACAGAGTTAAAGGTAAAAGAGCCAATCCCAGAACTTGTTAAGGTACCGATTTGAGATTCCATCCCTTCGTAGGTTGTGGCATCGTGCAATTCTACAGTTACCACAATAGGGTTTACGGAAACCATTGAGCTACCATTATAAAACCCTTGTAT
>JARLHD010000349.1 GCA_031292435.1 Ignavibacteriaceae bacterium | reverse complement strand
TTTAAGACCGCAAAACTACTCCGAAGTTAAACCGATTATGGATTTACTCTATAAGCAGTTTAATTATTTCTTAGAGGTAATAAAAAACCAATCAGATAAACATTACCGCTTTATCCCCTTCCCTGAATTTACCAAAATACAGGAACCTATCTGGAGAATGCCTAGCGGCACTAAAGTAAAAATTATTGAATAATTTTTAATAATAAAATTTACCGCCCTTTAACAACTCAATAAAATTCCTAATAATACTCATCTACTCTCTCATTATAGCGATAGCCTTTCCCTTATCAAGGTAAATTCCACCTTGACAAGGTTAGGCAACCAATCGCTGCACTCGTGGCAGAAATGAGTATTAAGACGCTCTGCTCTTTTCCAATTAAAACAATTCCGTCAATTAACAAAATGAGGTATGAAATGAACTCTAAAGTCAAATCCGTTCTTGATTCTATTCTTGACCAGTTTAAGAATAGCGATAGCATCCCGCAGATGATTGCTCTTGCTACTTTCCCGACAGCCGACTTCCCCATGCACAAATGGTCTCTGCTTAACCAGCTTGTCTGTTACTTTTCAGGTTTGACTGATTTCAGAGGCTATAAACAGTGGCTTGAGGTTAAAAGGTTTGTTAAGAAAGGAGAGAAAGCCACGCACATCTTAGTCCCCTGGATTAAGAAGGATAATGACCAACAAACCAATGAAGAAAAATCTCATCTTGCTGGATTTATAACCGCTTGCGTTTTCGCAGTCGAACAGACCGAAGGTGATCCGCTGGAATATCAACAAATCCAACTCCCAGAATTTCCTTTAATGGACAGAGCTAAAGAGTTAGGTGTAAATGTAACCGCCGTTCCAGGAAGTTACGACCATTTCGGTTATTACTCCCCCACTAAGAAAGTAATCGCCTTAGCCAGTCCAGAGGAGTGCGTATTCTTTCATGAAGTCTGTCATTTAGCCGATGACAAGATAAACGGCAAATTAGAGAAAGGCCAAAATCCGTTACAGGAAATAACCGCCGAGCTTGGAGCTTTAGCACTCTGTAATATAGTTGGCTTAGACGGTTCAAAGCATTTAGGCAACCATTACCGCTATATTGAAAGCTATGCTAAAGAGGTTGACCTCTCCCCTTATTCCGCAGTCCTTAAAGTAATCAGCAATACCGAAAAAATCCTAAACTTTCTTTTAAAGGAGGAAAAATGCCTGATAGAACAGTAAGATTCAAAACTCTTGTCTGGAAGTTTAAGGATACTAAGATAGATTATCCCGCACTTTCAGAAATACCCAAGAAAAAAATCACATCTCCGCAAGACTTCTTTGAGCTTTTTAACCCACTTATGATAGAACAGCCAGGAGAAGTATTCTTAGTAGCTTGGCTTAGCAGTTCAAATAGAGTAATAGGTTTTGATATTATCTCATCAGGAAACCTTAACAGTTCTATCGTCCATCCCAGAGAAGTTTTTAGGAGAGCAGTTGTTACTAATTGCGCCAGCATTATTTTGGCTCATAACCACCCGTCAGGAAACACCGACCCCTCTAATGAAGACATTTCAATCACGAAAAAACTTATTGAAGTAGGTAAGATAATTGATATTCCGATATTTGACCATATCATTTTTGCGGAAAATTC
>JARLHD010000348.1 GCA_031292435.1 Ignavibacteriaceae bacterium | reverse complement strand
TGGATGGGTGAAAGTTGCCTCAATTTGGATATATAAAGTAGAATTGATTTCTCTTATCAGCTTCATATTCCCAAACCAATAGTAGATTCCTAACAATATAAATAAATTCAATATAACTTATTTACCATTGTTCCATGTCATACGATAAGTTCTTCTTTCTCTATACTTGTTTGTGGAATTTGGTTCGGTTGCTATAAGCACTGTAAGCGGTCTAAAAGATTAAAAGACTTTATTATATATCAAATTTACTTTTGTATCACCAATTCTGACTTATTTCCATTCTCATCTGTAAATGATATTTCAAAGAGATAGCTAGGAATTATTCCAGAGGTCTGGGGAATTGGACCAAAGTTTGTGGCATTCATAGTGTCGTATATTAATTTCTATAAATGTTTAGTGGCAAAATCATTGTTATATTTACTGTGTCTGGATGCTTAAGCATATCAAAAGTAGAGGCGCCGAATAGGAAATAGTAGAAGTCAGGGACTTGGTATATTTTGGTTCTGACATTGGCTGGCTTGATATAAATATTATTTTCTTCAACAATATCGTTATTATTTTCTTTTAAGCTCAAGTCTCCTAAAATAGCCATTTCATTTCCTTTTTTAGCAGTATTATTCTCAAATCTACTATCTGAGATTTCTAGCTCTTCATCTGAACTTGATAAAGAAGTTAATCCTCCTCCAAGCCATAAAGCAATATTCGAAGCAAATGAACAATTTTTTATTTCAGCTTTGACATCTCCAATAAAGACAGCACCTCCAAACTCTGCAGTATTTTCTATGAAGTTTGAATTAACAATTTCTGGAGGGTTGCTGACACCTAAAAAAACAATTTTATATCTCTTTAATAAAAGGACTTACTCTTGTTTCTAAAATTGATTGCTCCTCCAGATACCACAGCTTCATTCCCAATAAAAGAACAATTAAGGATTTTCAGATTAGCGATTAAGTTTTCAACACACAAAGCCCCACCATCCAATGCTTTGATTTCTTGGAAAATATTGTCAATAAGTGTATGACTTCCTCCTTGGCCTTCTAACTTAATTGCCTATAAATGTTAATAAGTTGAAGAGAAAGGAAAGAAATTACTCCTCCACTGATTGCAGGGTTTTGAACATTTTTTCCTGAAAAAGAATTATTCTTTATATAGGAGCTTGATGCTTGAAGGGAAATAAATTGGATATTTTTGAGATAGTCGGTATTTCCTTCCATGTTTTCAAACGTGCTTCCCTGGAGGGTAAGGTTACAATATCTGCCAGAGAGAAAAGAATAGGCAAATTCTTCAAAGATGGATTCTTCAATAGTAAGATTTTTCACCCTGTTGAAACTTAAAGCATAATTATCAGGCTTTGGAGTTCCATCTGGTCTTAATGCTTTAAGGATATTAATGTTCTTCAGAGAAATGTTGGTGTTGTCTTC
>JARLHD010000347.1 GCA_031292435.1 Ignavibacteriaceae bacterium | reverse complement strand
TGTGTACACTTCACCTAGCGGTCTCCCGTTTCGGCGCAACACTCGATATAGGTGGTTGGCTAGACCTTACCCCGCAAGGACTTTCACCTTGCTAGACAAACCGAACTTACTTGGCGTACTAACGTCCCGCGTATTCCCGAAGTCTGGTTATTACATTCATATATACTCAGATTCTGGAAATTCGCTGTTAGCTGTTATCGGATGGATGAGGCCCCCAGATTGAGAGTGCGACAGGACGTCGCACCCTTTTACTCCCTGAGATTTTTCTAATGCTTATAATAATCCTCTAATGCATCCATCATATCGGCTTCTGCTATAGATCTCATTTCATCTTTTTCAATAAGAACATCGTTATATCTGTCTTCTTCATCTAAGAATGTAGCGTTTTCTTCAGTTATTGATGTTATATCGAATTCTCCTTCTCCTTCAAGATGTAATTTATTCTCGTCAAATTTAAAAGTGACTTGAGCTTCGATACTGATTTCAATAGAAGCAGTTCCGATAGTAAAATCAATTTCCTCTACTTCACGAGATAATGTAGCCTCTATATATCCTTTTAATCTAAAGCTATAAATGATTTCATCCTTATAATGTTCCAAATAATAATCTACTAAATCATAGTGATTATCCCAAACATCAATATCATTATACACATAATCTGTCATCATAGAGTATTCAGCTTGATGATAAGCATATCCATCGATTGCAGCAATAATTTTTTTGTCAAATCTAGGTATCAGTGTTTTCTCAATATATTCTTGAGCTTTTAATTCTAGTTCGGTAATAAAAGAAGTCATATTATAGTACCTTGTGGCAAGTGAATAAAATTCGCCTAAAGATAAAAATGCTATTTCGTTCTCGTTGTTGTACCTTCCAAATTCTTGAATAAGTTCTTTTCTTGCTGAAGACTTGCCGCTATCCCACCAATCTTCCTTATTATCAAGTGTAATAAAAATAATATTTTGTTTATTATCTCTAGCAAATATTAGAAGTTCTTTCCAAATTATTAAATCTCCAAATTTATCGATGCCTTCCTTTTGGCTGTCGTCCTTGTATCCAGGCGGTATATTGTATCGATAGCGTAGTTCACCTTCTTTTAAGACCTCTAAGATATGAACAATATCGAATTCTTTAAGTACTCTACCCTTTTCTTTTAGGTCATGAATAAACGCTTTCGCGCTATCTATTAACAAATATTCTTTATTTTTCCTAATCTCGCTTCCAATTAAATCTAAATAATCTTTAGCAGATTCCTTCATTTCAGAAATCTTAGACTCATACTGTTCTTCTAATTCTCTAATATTTGGAAAATTATATCTCTTATATCTGTAAAACCTTTTTTTTAAATTATTCAATAAATTCCCTATGTCTTGTCCTAATTCTTTTTCAATATTTTTATATTTATTAAATTGTGCTTGTTTAACTTCTTGACTATTTGAACTAAACTCCTTTAAAACTTGATAAGGTACAATAATTCTGTCTTCAATCCTTGCAAGAAGGGAAAGAATATTCTTACTTGAATCTGTAGATAGGCGATACAGTTCTAGATATACATTAGTATCTAAAATGATAGTAAATTTTTCTCCAACCATTTTTTTAAAATAATCGTAATCCATTGCTACTACTCCTTCGTAATATCAAAATAATTTTACATTCGTGCCCCCCGAAGCCAGAGTTCGACAGGACGTCGCGCCCTCTAGCATTCCTTATGTATTTGAACTTTTTGTCTTGTTTATTTTATCTGGCAGAATGTATATGTACTCAATTATTGCATCTGTGAAATTAATCATTTGATCAACTTGGGATTTACTAAACTTCTTGTCATCTCCATGAGCTGCCTCATTACCAAGTTTCCTCAAGATATCCGATGCGTCTTTCAACACAGTAGGAAGAATGCCCTTGTTGGCCAAACTTTGTATTTTGACAACTAGGTCTCCATTTGTTTCTCCCTGTTGTTTACATATAATCTCCAGAGTTCTCCTTAATGACAATAAACACAGAGCGCCATCTAAATATCTTGCTTTCAACGCTACCTCATATGCATTATAGATTTCTTTTGGCATATGAAAACTATCATATGTTTTCATTGGATAAATAATTGAAGTAAACTCCAAGTCTCTACTGCCTAAGCTTCTGTCAACATATGTAGACCCCAATGATATGTTATCACACACACAGCACTTTAATAAAAACCATGTAGTATTGCTAATCCATTCCGAAACATCCTCACCATTTTGCTCATCAAAATATTCGACTTCTTGATCAATACTATGAGAACCAACCATATCCAGTTTGGTTTTGTTCCCACAAAATCTACACTCTTCAATTATATAATTTTCTTTTTCAGCCATTATTTCACCCTCTCTAGCATAAAAACTAATCTTTCAAAGACCTGCCCTGAAAAATCCGCCGCAGGACGCGGCGCCCCTGCCTCATCTTTCCGAGTCACGGTAGAGATACCGGTTACCCGGCACCCCCCGCACAGATCCCGGCGAGCGGATTTCCCGCACCGGGCTCTTCAAAAATACTCGCTTCCGTACTTCCAGCATTAGAAATCAAAGTGAAGCTGTACTAGGTCAGACTCAACAATTCTTGGTTCTGGAACACCATATCTTTTCCAACATGCGGAGAACTCATCCAGATTAAAACTACGTCGCTGACTTCTTCGGTTAAGCCATTTGTAAAGAATTCTCTTTACTTGTTCGTGAAATTTGCTCAGGCTACCGTAGTTTCCAATCAGTCCATAGTAATTGTTATATCCTCGCAGTTTCGCTATGAGTTTAGGAAATAGCCTTCTCAAACGCTTATTTCGCATCTCTCTGCACCATTCTGTGAATGCGGCTAACGACTTTCTCAACTTGCCCGGCGCAGTGCGTCGTGTGATGATATCTTCTCCTTTGAGGGTTACTCCCCAGCGAAATTCAAACCCCAGGAACTCGAACTTTGTGTTTTCCTCTTTTCGAAATCGTGAAAAGCTTATGATGTTAGTTTTCTCCTGCGCCAGTTCCAGTCCAAATTTTCCTAAGCGTTCTCCTACTGCTTGGTAAAACTGCACTGCGTCTTGCTTATATTGGAACGCGCACACGAAGTCATCTGCATATATGCAGATATAATTCATGCCTTTGCAAGACAGCTTGACTCTCTTTTCGAACCATAAATCCAGTGCATAATGTAGGTAGATGTTCGCTAAAATTGGACTGATGACTCCGCCTTGAGGACAGCCAGTTACTGGATGTTTAACCATTCCATCGATATCCAAAACGCCTGCTTTTAGCCATTTCTTAATCAGTCTCAGAAATGCTTTATCTGCTATGCGCAGTTCCAGCATTCGGATGAGCCAATCATGATCAATAGCATCGAAAAAGCCACGAATTATCACTTGCAAGTGATAATTCGAGTTATCACCAGTCTATTATTATCCCCAGTGAGTACATAGCCATCCAACAGCGTTTCAATGCTAACAACCGTTAAACAAGCAGGAACTGTCGAAATTGCCAGTTTCCGACTGGGGATAATCATTCGTGGAGTTACTTTACCATCCCTTTAAGCCTTCTCAGGATATCAGGGTCTTTCCATGACGATACCGTTTCTTCAGGGGTATCCTTAAAGATCAGTTTTC
>JARLHD010000346.1 GCA_031292435.1 Ignavibacteriaceae bacterium | reverse complement strand
TTTTTTGCCATTTTGGGAAAGGATTGGGATGCTTGAGGCTTCTGTGTGGGATATATTGGTAATCTATAGGGCTGATTACAGGTATTAGACTTAGTTCTGAGTTAGGTGTTTGTTAGTTGGAAAGACATTTTGAAAAGCGGGGGGATATCGGATTGGAGGAAGACGGAATCATAAAATGGAATAATGCAAAGGAGGTTCCGGAATTGAAGGAACGCTCCCTACTATTTATTGTCAGAAAGTCTATTTTTTGCCATTTGGAATATTGATGGCAAAAAAACTCCTGCACGGAATGTGGCATTTTAAACTTTTGAAGTTTTTCGAGCAGAAATGGCAAAATAAAGCAAAACTGACAATAAATAGTAGAGAGATACTTTTTTAGGAAGTATTGCTGATTATAATTATTATTTATTCTGCTTTACTTTAATGCAAAAAATTGAAAAGTTATATTTATATTTTTCATAAAAGTTGATGAAATCGAAATTCGCTGATATTAAAAATGATTTCGATGCCCTTTGGGTAGAGCATGGATATGGTAACCGATTCCAGGGCTTTCAGAATCTTATGAGGCTGCGCATAAGAGATATTCTTCTTGTTTCAAGTTTGTACGATCTCTACCTTTTTGAGGAAGATGGCCGCCTCTATGAACTTATCAGAAATGAATACCAGGGGTTAAATTTAAGCCACTCCCCTGAACTAACCAGGGTTTCCAGTGGAAATGAAGCAATTGCCCTTGCTAAAGAAGAAAATAGATTCGACCTCATCATCACCACCCTTCATATTGAGGATATGTCTCCTATCCATTTTGCTAAGCTGATTAAAGAATCAGGACTAAATATCCCTATCGTACTTCTTGCTCATGATAACAAAGAGCTTAAGATGCTTCTACTGACAAAAGACCACCTGGTCTTTGATAAAATTTTTATCTGGCAGGGCGATTTCAGAATTATTATAGCAATAGTTAAATATTTTGAGGATGTAATGAATGTTGACCACGATACCAGAATGGTTGGCGTTCAGACAGTAATAGTTATTGAAGACAGCGTTAGATATTATTCTTCTTTCCTTCCCATTATTTATACTGAAATTCTAAACCAATCCCAAAGACTTATCTCCGAAGGTATAAACCTGACACATAAATTCCTCCGCATGCGTGCAAGACCTAAAATTCTTTTATGCACGTCGTATGAAGAAGCCTGGGAATATTATGAACGCTATAAGGAATATATGTTAGGCGTTATATCAGATATTGAATTTCCACATAATGGTGTTAAGGACCCCCAGGCAGGCATTGAATTTGTCAGTAATGTTAAAAATGAGCATAGTGATATTCCTATTCTACTTCTCTCTAATGTTGAAGAAAATAGTAAGAAAGCCCATGAAATAAATGCTTCTTTTATATTGAAGGATTCCCCTACTCTTCTGAATGAATTACGATTATTTATGAATTATTATTTCAGCTTCGGTGATTTTGTTTTCAGAACCCCAGATGGTAGAGAAGTAGGAAAAGCTGCCGATCTTAAATCTCTTGAGGAACAGCTATTAATTGTGCCTGAAGAAAGTATTAAGTACCATGCTGAAAAAAATCATTTTTCCAATTGGCTTAAGGCTAGAACTGAGTTTTGGCTGGCTCATGAACTTAGACCTAGAAAAGTTTCGGATTACCCTTCTGTTGAAGCCTTGAGAAAGGATCTCATTTATTCCCTTAATGGATACAGAAACCTGCGTCAAAGGGGAATTATAACCGATTTTGTTAAAGAATTTTTTGATCCTGAGTCTAGTTTTGCACGTATAGGGGGGGGCTCCCTTGGCGGTAAGGCAAGAGGTCTTGGATTTGTAAATACACTTATTAATAACTATAACGTCCGGGATAAATTTGAAGATGTTCATATTTATGTCCCTCCTGCTGTTGTAATTGGTACAGACGTTTTTGACCACTTTATCGATGATAATTTTCTCCGGAACTTTGCACTTAATTGCAACGATGATGAGGAGATTACAAGAAGATTCCTTGATGCCGAGAAATTTCCTGAGGATATCCTGGGTGACCTTGCAGCTTTTCTCGATTTAACACGATCGCCGATAGCTGTAAGATCATCAAGCCTCCTCGAAGATTCACAGTACCATCCCTTTGCTGGAGTGTACCAGACCTATATGCTTCCCAATAATCACCCTAATCCCCTTATTAGGCTTAACCAGCTTCTTATTACCATTAAACGGGTATATGCTTCAACATTCTACCAAAGTACGAAAGCTTATATTAAAATAACTTCTTACCGCCTCGAAGAAGAAAAAATGGCAGTTATAGTCCAGAAAATGATTGGACATAAACATGAGAATCGCTTTTATCCTGATTTTTCAGGTGTAGGTAAATCTTATAATTTTTATCCGCATCCTCCTCAGAAACAAGAGGATGGAATAGTCTCCGTTGCTCTCGGTTTGGGAAAAACGGTTGTAGATGGAGGCAACACGGTTAGATTCTCTCCTAAATACCCGACCGATCTAATTCAGTTTTATTCTGTCGAGGAAACTCTGAACAGCAGCCAGAGGCAGTTTTTTGCGTTAATGCTCGATGGTGATGCCGATTATGGATATGTAACTCATGATATGCTTGTTAAACAATTTGATATAGCTACTGCTGAAAAAGATGGAACACTTACTCCCGTTGGATCTACTTATATCCATGATAATTATGCAATATATGACGGTATTTCCAGGGACGGATTAAGGGTCGTTACGTTCGGTCCTATTCTTAGAAATAAACTATTTCCACTTCCAAATATTCTTGAATTGCTCTTGGATATGGGCACATGGGGAATGGGAACTCCAATTGAAATTGAATTCGCCGTAAATATGCTGCCTGAAAATGGAAAACCTAAAGAATTTGGTTTATTACAAATGCGCCCGCTTGTAGTAAATAGGGAATTGGAAGAACTTAATGTTGAAGATTATAATGAAGAGGATCTCATTTGCCAAAGCCCCCAGGTTTTAGGAAATGGAATTATTAAAGATATCTATGATATTATATTTGTTGATTATAATTTGTTTGAAAGAGCAAAAAGCCGACAAGTTGCTCAGGAAGTCAAATTATTTAACAACAAAATGTTGTCCGAAAAAAGACCTTATTTGCTTATCGGCATTGGTCGTTGGGGATCCCTGGATCCTTGGCTCGGTATCCCGGTTAATTGGGAAATGATAGCCGGTGCTAAAGCGATTATTGAAACAGGCTTTAAAGAAATGGCTGTTGCTCCTTCACAAGGCTCACATTTCTTTCAGAATATTACTTCTTTTATGATCGGATATTTTACTATCAATCAGCATAATAATCAGGGATTTTTAAGCTGGGACTGGCTTCTTGATCAGAAACCTCTTGAAACAATGAATTTTACAAAACATCTTCAATTTAATAAACCTGTAATTATTAAAATGAATGGACAAAGGAATAAGGGTGTCATTCTTAAACCGGGGGTAACCTGAACCTCAAAGAAAAGCCCGAAGAAAAAAAATTAGAATCCTGCCCACACTGTGGACATAAATTAAGTCCATGGCAGCAGGTTCTTCTAAATATTGATAGAGCTTTAACTTGTAAAAACTGTTGGTATAGGATCATACTCGATATGTATGTAAATGAAGAACCTAAAAAAAAGGATTTAACCAAAGGCGAGGATCAATAATGGAATCGTACAACTCATTTAAAGTCGCACAACAGCAGATTCTCGAGGCTGCAAAGATTCTTAATCTTGATGACGCAACTATTGAATTGTTAATATGGCCTCAAAAGGAAATTAAGTTCACTTTCCCCGTGAAACTTGATAATGGGAAAGTGAAAATTTTCCATGCCTATAGAATTCAATATAATACAGCACGCGGACCCGCTAAAGGAGGAATCCGGTTTCATCCCGATGAAACTGTGGATACTATAAGAGCTTTAGCCGGATGGATGACATGGAAAACAGCTGTAGTTGACCTTCCTCTCGGTGGTGGTAAAGGAGGCGTTGTTTGTAATCCTAAATTAATGTCTGAGAGGGAACTTGAAAATCTCTCCAGGGGATATATTCGATCTATAGCTCAATTTCTGGGCGTTGATACGGATATTCCTGCCCCTGATGTATACACAAATCCACAAACAATGGCCTGGATGATGGATGAATATGAAACTATATTTCATGTCCATCAACCTGGTGTTTTCACTGATAAACCCAAACAGATTGGAGGCACAGAAGGAAGAAGAGATGCCACTGCCCGGGGTGGCGTTATTACCGTTAGAGAAGCTTGCAAAATCCTGAATGTTGATCCAACAGGTAAATTTGCCATTCAGGGCTTTGGCAATGCGGGACAACGTGCTGCCCTGCTTCATCATGAGCTTTTGGGTGGTGGTAAATTGATAGCTGTAAGTGATTCCAAAGGGGCTATATATAATCCTGATGGATTTAATTCTACTGAACTTGTTCAATATAAATTAAAAACCGGAAGTATAACAAATTTTCAGGGTTCTAAACCGATTCCCCATGAAAGTCTGCTTGAATTGGATGTCAATATATTATATCCTGCCGCACTTGAAAACGCTATTTCCGCAGCAAATGCAAATAATATAAAAGCTAAAATTGTTTGTGAACTTGCAAATGGCCCTACCACTCCTGAAGCAGATCTGATATTAAGTAAAAAGGGTATACATGTAATTCCTGATATTCTTGCAAGTGCAGGAGGAGTTACTGTATCCTACTTTGAAATGGTTCAGGATAAATATTCATATTTCTGGGAAGAGGAAATAGTGCACAAGAGATTAGATCAAAAATTAACTAATGCGTATCACCGGGTGCACGAAGCTTTAAAAGAAAAAAAGATTCATCCACGGCTTGCTGCGATGGTGGTTGGTGTGGCTCGCGTAGCTGAAGCATGTAAATTACGTGGATGGGTATGAAAAGAATAATTATTGTGGTTTTAATTTATTGAGGTACTACTAATGTCTAAATTATTTGATGTCGCCATTATAGGAGGAGGAATTATAGGCACCGCAGTTGGCATGTCACTT
>JARLHD010000345.1 GCA_031292435.1 Ignavibacteriaceae bacterium | reverse complement strand
TTAGCAGTAATATTACTGTCCCCCTGCGCCTTGAAGAATTTTTTCACAAACAGAAGCATTCAATAAAAATCGGAAAAGAATATCAGGAGTTCCGTAAAGCTGTTATCAAAATCATGATGTCAAGATAATCACTCTCAAAATTAATCTTCGGAATTTCTAAATCCCAATAGGTATGATGGACTTGTACAAATGATTTTAAAGGCAAACTCTTTCTTTAATCAACCGATTACTTCCTTCTCTGGGTTTATATCTTAAACTCTTTTTCATTTTTTTTCGGTCTTTTCTAATAATCCAATATTTAATTTACTTTTAATTCCAAATGTTTTAATTCCTGTTCCTTATTCTTTTAATAAGCAGACCTGATTTACTAAATGCATTTCTAAGTAAAAAAGCAAATGCTTATACGGATTTTTAAAGATTGCAAACGCACCTTTCTGTTGCCGGATGGCTGATACGATTGTGAAAAGATTAGCTATGAATTTAGAACCTAGCAGAAGAATTTTTACCTGAACAAGTTGATCCTACCAATCCCTTCACAGCATATGGAATTAAAAGTCAAAATAATGTCCATTATTCGGATAGAATGATTAATGATGATTTTGAATTTGGCAAAATGTATTGATGGACAAAAACTTACTATGGGAGAGTAATTAGTCAACTTGGATCGCTACATTCTACAAATGGCATTTATTTGGGGATAATTTCTACAGGACTTGGCTTTACTACCACAACCGGAACAATATTTCAAACGTTTACTATTGATAATAATCAATTTACTCTGATAATTAATTGGAATTTTTTGTCTGAAGAATTTCTTGAATTTATTAGTTTAGAATACCAGGACTATTTTAAGGTTGTAATTAATACTTCCAATGGATTAGAACATGTCCTGATGAATAAAGCAATAGATAAAATAGCGGTTGAAGAGAAGGCTGGTTACCCCCTCCTGTACCGGGGAATCTCATTTATGTTTCACCAGATATTGTTCTTGACCAGTAAGAAGTTTATATGACTAATTGGCAAACCTCTACTTTGATGTAAAATCATATAGAGCTTCTCGGGTTACATTGGTATCAACTGCTAATGATGTAGGTGATAGTATTTATGATATCACAATTTTGCTTGATGATATTATAATCAAATGAAAATATGGTCCATATTTGAAATAGATGAAACTATTTAACTATGCTCATTTTTATTGTATGAACAAAATTCTTACCTGTCATCCTGCAGAAATAAATTCCTGATGATAACCTGCCGGCAGTAAAATCTAGCTTGTATACTCCCGGTTCCTTTACCGCATCAACCAAAGTAGTTTCTTCCTTACCGGTTATATTATACAACTTTATTACTACACGTCCGGTTTCAGGTACAGAATATTCTATTGTAGTGGAAGGATTAAAAGGATTAGGGTAATTTTGTGAAATGGAATATTTACTAACCGGCAAATTCTCATCTTTTACTGATACTTCCTGTAGCTCAGATAATTTTACTTTGGCTGTATTATAAACTTCTTTAGTAGTAGGATCCTGTACCCAGGCAACAAGTTCAAGGTTCTCATAAACCCATGATGGCTGGGTCGTTAATATCAGCGGTACTGTGATTTTTGTCTGACCCGATAAATCAACATGAGTGCCGATATCCAATGGAAGCATTGCTCTTTCTACAAAATCAACTTCGGTCTGGTCTTCCCAATTAAAACTTATTGGAGATTCTGTTAACGCCACGTATAAATATGTATTTGAATTAATAAATGGTGCCAGTTTCCAGATATTGATCGCCAAATTAAAACTATTATTTCCGGTGGCTTTGCCATATATTGAAACATCCAATGGAGTCTTTACAGTATATTCCGAATCATAAAGAGGTAAATATAAATCATAATTACTATGGTTATATCCCCCGGTCTGGCTTAAAGTTCCGTCAAAAACAGCAAAAGGGAAACCGGGAAAAGCGTAAAAATAATCCAATCTGTTTTTTAAAGCAGCAGTTCTAAAAACTTGATCGCCATGGTACTCTACAACAGCTACTTTTTTCCCGTTATTAATAAGATCCATGGCACCTAACTGGGCATAGGGACAATTTGGGCATGTTATGTTTGTCATAATTTCTAACAGGATCAGATTTTTTACTGTCGTCCAGGTATTCAAGTATGTGAAAAGTGTATTGTTACTTAAATTGGTATCAGTATTCAATTGTGAGGTAATCTCAATTTTATAAAGACAATTTTCACCTAGCGTGTATGGGGTGAATGATATGTCCCTCACTTCTTTTGAAAAAAGATTACTCACATTCTGGGTGTTTTGATAAAGAATTTTCCCATTTACGTCAGAAATGTTACATTGAACGTTAAAACTTTCACTGTTTATTCCAAAATTCTTAACCGTTGCCCGGGGTGTATAAAAACTTCCGGGTTCATATTGAATCTGTGTACCTAAAATCTTAGTAATGCCGACTTCATCAGTAGGCGATCTGCCAAGTATTATATCATCAAAGCTCCACTCAACTTCATTTGTATTTCCCTGAAAGAAAATACAGAACTGAAAGTCAGGTTTGCCTACGTCCGGGTTATTAATAAAAATATATTTTTCTCCCACAAAGGTACCTTTCGTATGCTCAATTTCTGACCAGACAATTGACCAGGGATGTCCTTGTGAACGGGTAGCTACTCCAATTGTGTATGGTGTGCTGTATTCGAAATAATAGATCCAGTTTTTAAACTTCAGGTACAGCATTGTAGATCCGGTTGTATTGATTACCGGGGAGATTAATCTTGATGTATCATTAAAAGCTGGTAACGGCCACAATATACATTCTGGGCGGGTTCCTCCTGCCATATTAGTTTGTTCTATCCGCCAGTTTGTATCGTATTTATCTATATTCCAGCCGGTCGGGGGCATTATGTTGCTGCTGAAATCTTCTTGAAGTAAAATCTGGGCGGGAGTAAATTGAAAACAAGTAACAAGTATCAAAAATGTAAATAACCTTGTCATAGCTATCCTTTGAATACTTAAAGTATATCAAACTTAAAATTATTTATGTTTATTATCAAAAAATTTAATGATAATTAATTGAAAAATTAGCATAAAATAAATAGTACAAAAATGTTTTTATTGTGTATATGGGTAAAGGAATTTTTTTTATTTACGTGCCCGGTGATAACGGGCACGTAAATCAGTGCCAGGAAAAGTACCCGGGATAGATCCAAACAAGGGTAATATGGATTGGTTGATAATCCCTTACCCTTCTCCCGGATGACTATAAATAACAAAGCCGTCCTTCAATATTATCTCGGGACGGCTTGTTATGA
>JARLHD010000344.1 GCA_031292435.1 Ignavibacteriaceae bacterium | reverse complement strand
TGCTTCAAACACTTTTCTACAATTGGAGTTACTTGTTTTTTATTTGTTACTCCGTTTAACCTTAGTCCCGCGGCAACATTATTATATATTGACATTGTTGGGAAAGGGTTGGGTTTCTGAAAAACCATTCCTACTCTTCTGCGTAATAGTACAGGGTCACTCTTTGACAAATCTTCGCCATCAAGTAATATTGATCCCTTAATTGTACCCCCAACAACTTCATGCATCCGGTTTATGCATCTTATAAATGTCGATTTACCGCATCCGGAAGGTCCGATAATCGCCACAACCTGGTTCTTCGGAATATCAATTGAAATATTTTTTAGAACTTTGTTCCTCCCATAATAAGCATCCAGGTTTTTGATCGTTAATTTAATATCCATCTTAATCACTATTCGTCTTGTATTTCGATCGTGTAACTATCCTGAATATTAAACTCAAAATTGAAATTATTATAATGAGGACTAATGCTGCTGTCCATGCCTGCTGATTCCAGTCCTCAAAAGGAGATTTCGCATAATCATATATATAAACTGTTAATGATGCTATTGGCTGCATCAGTTTTGTCGACCAAAAACGGTTTCCCAGTGCAGTAAAAAGCAGCGGTGCTGTTTCTCCCGCCGCCCTTGATAGCCCCAATAATACTCCTGTTGCAATTCCTTTCCATGCAGTTCGCAAAACAATCGCTAAAGTAATTTTCCACTTAGGTATTCCAAGTGCTAAACCTGCCTCTCGTAACGAATGTGGAACAAGCTTAATCATCTCTTCCGTAGTCCTTGTAATCGTCGGTATCATTAATATTCCTAACGCAATTCCCCCGGCAAATGCACTAAAATGTTTCATTGGTATTACAACCATTGTATAAACAACAACCCCTACAACAATTGAAGGTACCCCGCTTAATACATCGGCTAAAAATCTTACCATAAATCCGAATTTATTATTTCCGAACTCAGATAAATATGTGCCTGTCATAATTCCAACAGGAATTCCAATTGCTCCGCCGAGTCCAATTAACATCAACGTACCTGTTATTGCGTTTGCCATCCCTCCGCCTGATTCCCCAACCGGCTTAGGCATCGCTATAAAAAAATCCGGGTTAAGATATGTTATCCCTTTCGAAATTGTATAATAGAAAATAAATATTAATGGAATAATCGCTCCTAAAGCAGCAATTACAGTAAGCCCCATCATAATAATGTTAATTACTTTTTTACGATAGAAGTAAAAACTGCTTCCCATTAGCTTGTACTCCATTTTCTGTTCATGCTCCAAACCAGCAGCCGTGCAAGCGCATTAATAATAATTGTGATAACAAATAATACAAGTGCAAGTTCAATTAAAGAGGAAGTGTATAATTCTGTTGTAGCTTCATTAAATTCATTGGCAATAACACTTGCCATTGTATATGAAGGGTCAAAAAGTGATGGGGAAATAAAACTTCTGTTTCCAATAACCATTGTTACAGCCATCGTTTCTCCTATCGCACGTCCCAGACCCAACATTGTCGCACCCAGTATTCCTGATTTCGCATCTTTCAGTACTATCAATGTTGCCTGCCATTTCGTAGCCCCCAGTGCAAGTGCCGCTTCTCTCTGTGAACGGGGAACGGATTTCAAAACATCCCTCGATATCGATGAAATTATAGGCAGTATCATTATTGTCAATATCAAAACTGCAGCTAACATTCCAAATCCATAAGGAGCTCCTTTAAAAAAGGGGAGAAATCCAAATTTGTCGCCAAGCCATGGTTCCACATCATTGCTTAACCATGGTACCAAAACGAATATCCCCCATAAACCATATATTACGCTTGGAATGCCTGCCAGTAATTCAACCAAAAATGACATAGGTTTCTCCAGCCATGGCGGGGCAGTCTCTGAAAGAAAAATTGCAACTCCTAAACTTAATGGAAGAGCAATAAAAAGAGAAAGTAATGAGGATACAATTGTACCGTAAATAATCGGCAAAGCACCATAAATTTCCTTTACCGGATCCCAGGTTGAATTAAATAAGAAACTCCATCCGAACTTCCTTAAGGAAGGTATGGACCCCGCATACATTTCATAAGCCATCAATATTACAAGCAAAAAAACCGACGCGGCAAAAATTAGTGTCAGCTTTTCGAATATCACATCTCCCGCATTTGATGTAATAAATTTCTTCTTAAAATATGTATGCCTGCCCTTGTCCAATCAGTTTAGCAGCTATTTAATTTTCTTTCCATTAGCAGTAATCATATTAATTTTACCTTCACATAATTCAATTACACCTTTTGAAAGGGGAGCGTAATATAAATTTGTCGCAAATGTCTGTCCTTTTCCCATTGCCCATTTAAGAAAATTTACAAGTGCTTTTGCCTTAGTTTCATTTCTCATATTTTTATAAACAAGCAGCCATGTAAATCCTGTTATAGGATATGAATCCTTACCTGGTGCATCTGTAATTGAAACTCGCAAATCTCCGGGCATATTTTTCGAGCTTCCTTCTGCTGCTGCGCTGACCGATGAGAAAGTTGCTTCTACAAAATTTCCTTCTTTGTTCTTTATATTTGCATAAGGAATATTATTCTTAATTGCATAAGCCAGTTCAACATACCCTATCGATCCTTGCAGTTGTTTAACCAATCCTGCCACACCATCATTGCCCTTGCCCCCAAGTCCGACTGGCCAGTTAACTGATGTCCCTTTCCCTGTTCTTTTTGCCCATTCCTGGCTCACTTTAGATAAATAATCCGTAAAAATAAAAGTCGTTCCGCTTCCGTCAGAACGGTGAGCTGCCAGTATTGCTCTGTTTGGTAAATTTAATTTCGGATTAAGTCCTTTAATTGATTGGTCATTCCACTTTGAAATTTTTCCTGAATATATATTTGCAATTGTCTCCCCGTCAAGATTAAGCCCCTTACCAATCCCCGGCAAATTATAACTTATCACCACTCCCCCCATTACCATAGGAATGTGTAATATATCGGTACCCTGTTTGGATTTTGCTTCGTTTAATTGCTGATCGGTCATTGGACCGTCGCTTGCACCAAAATCTACCGTGCCTTCAATAATCTGTTTAATACCCCCGCCGCTTCCTATTGCCTGGTAATTAATTAGAATACCTGTCATGTTTTTATATTCATCAAACCACTTGGAATAAATCACGGCAGGAAAAGTCGCCCCGGCACCATTCAGTTGAGTCTGCGCATTCGATGCAATAGGAATTGTAACTATTACAACAAGTCCCCAAATTATAGCTTTTATATTCATTCTCATATCCTTTTCAACAGCATTATTTATGAAGTAGAAAGTTCAAATCAAACGAAATTTGTTAAGTAATCTCTTCTTAATTTGGGATAAGGCTCACAACATTAACTCCTTTTTCCATTAGATATGGTAATGCCTCCGGAATCCCCCTTAATATAAATTCTAACTCATCCTTCCTGGTTATTGCTCTCATCAGCTTTCTCCCTTTTCTTCTTAGATGGAAATACCATAATA
>JARLHD010000343.1 GCA_031292435.1 Ignavibacteriaceae bacterium | reverse complement strand
TATGCAATATGACACAACAGAAGGATCAAAAGGTATCTGCCCAACAGGATGGCATGTTCCATCATGGAATGAATTTGCAACGTTAAAGTCATTTGTTGGTAACAACGGAAACGAATTAAAAGAAATAGGTCAGGGAACTGGGACGAATACCAGTGGATTCTCTGCTTTGTTAGCTGGTATAAGTTATAATAGTATTTTTTATTATATGAATAAGTATGCTGATTTTTGGGCATCAAGGATATATGATAATTCAAGTGCATATAATATTCAATTTGTTGGTTCAACTAATATCATACAGGGTAGTCCTGTTGACGAATTATTGGGTTGTAGTATTCGTTGTATAAATAATCTTACAGTATCCGAATTGCCAGTTGAACTAACCAAATTTACAGTTTCAGTAATCGGCAATAACGTTTTGTTAAACTGGAACACAGCAACAGAAGTTAATACTTCATCTTTTGATATTGAAATGAAATTACAAGCCAGCAATACTTGGCAAATAATTGCCTCTGTTTCAGCTTCAGGGAACAGCAATTCATCCAAGCAGTATTCATTTACCGATAAAAAAATAACTACGGGGAAATATAATTATCGTCTTAAGTTAGTAGATTTTGGCGGCTCTTCTAAATATAGTAACATTGTAAGTGTAGAAATTGTAGCTCCTGCTAAATTTGAATTGGGGCAAAATTATCCTAATCCCTGGAACCCAACAACTACAATTCGTTACCAGGTGCCTGTAAATATCCTGGTTACAATAAAAGCATTCGATATTCTTGGAAAAGAAGTCGCTACATTAGTCAATGAACTAAAACCCGCCGGAAATTATGAAGTAACACTTAACGGTAAGAACCTTAGCAGCGGTGTATATTATTACCAAATGAAAGCAGGAACATTTTTTGAGACTAAAAAGTTTGTTTTGATAAAATGAGCGCCAAGCTAAGCTTGGACATTACTAATCGGGTGAGTCGGAGAGTTGCGATTCTGCTGAGTCCCGTCATGGTAAAACTCTAAAGCCATGTAGCGAGAAGCCGGGTTATCGTTGGAAACGATGATAATCTA
>JARLHD010000342.1 GCA_031292435.1 Ignavibacteriaceae bacterium | reverse complement strand
GTCTGACCTAGTACAGCTTCACTTTGATTTCTAATGCTGGAAGTACGGAAGCGAGTATTTTTGAAGAGCCCGGTGCGGGAAATCCGCTCGCCGGGATCTGTGCGGGGGGTGCCGGGTAACCGGTATCTCTACCGTGACTATAAAATCGCGAGCACGAACCGCCGCGTCCTGCGGCGGAAATTCGATAAACTCAAGAAGTCTCTTATGTGGGGTGGATATATGGGAAAAATTATTTCATTCTTTGTAGCATTTGTTTTACTCATCTTAATGGGGTTTATATTAAAACGCCAGAAAATATCAAAAGTAGTTAGTAGATTTAAATACACTCTAGATTATTACAAGAATTTTGTGGAATTACTTAATGAGGTATTTCAAAGCAAAAGGATTAATCAGGAAAAATATATCTGGCTTACAGAAAAAGTAAACGCAATGCAAAGGGAACTCGGTGATTCAGGAATAATGCATTATTATTCGGATCCATTACAAGGTTTTACTGCTAAAGAATATCAGCTTTTAATCAACTTTCTTCCAGAAATAAGTAGTTATATACATGAATTTGACAATTCCATCATGTTGGAGCGTTTTAACAGCTCAGCGAGGTGGTGCACTGATATGTTCATCAGACACCAAGGTGATTTGAAAGAAATGATAGAAAATGAAAACAAGATATTATATAATCCTCTTTCTTGCTTTGCGGAAGCAATTAGGTGTATTGTGGCATTGCCATTTAGCATTCTATACTGGCTTGGAATTTTGTCAGAAGGAATGCTATATCGAATAAAACATAGCTGGTTCTTAAAGTTCGTTAATGCAATTGTAATATTAATTGGTTTAATAGGCTCAATAATAACAATTAGTTTAGGATGGGATGGTTTCCAAAAATTACTCAATAATTATTTTTAAATATTATCTTAGTTTAGGGGCCGACGTCCTGTCGGCCTCTGAATATGGGGGCTCGCGACTTTACATAACACAGGGATTCACGAATATAGGAAATTATTTTTGCTGGCAAATGAGCTTCCTATCCAAGGAATGCGCTGCTTGAGTGAATATGCGAACTTCGCATATGGCTAATAATGGTAAGTTCTGAAAAGCATAGGGTTTGTCGCAGTTAGTAGGATAATGGGAAGAGATGGATTATAATAAAATATATATTTATAAGTTTTAAACTGTAACGCATTCGTAGGATATTATGAAGTGAAGATTGTTGATGTAAGATAATGATTAACAGGAATTTATTGATATCAATATTTAGTAGATAGGAGAAAAGAATGAAGTCACTTTTACTAATTGGACAATCAAATATGGCAGGTCGTGGATTTACACATGAAGTGCCTCCGATTTATAATGAAAGAATTATGATGTTGCGAAATGGCAGATGGCAAATGATGACTGAACCAATTCATTTTGATAGACCAATTGCGGGCGTAGGACTTGCGGCATCATTTGCAGAGGCTTGGTGTAAGGATAATGAGGGAGAAAAGATTGGTCTCATTCCATGTGCAGAAGGTGGTAGCTCCATTGATGAGTGGTCGCTAGATGGAACATTATTTCGTCATGCAATAAATGAAGCTAAATTTGCAGTGGAAGATAGCGAATTGGTAGGAATACTGTGGCATCAGGGGGAAAGTGATAGCCAGGATGGAAAATACAAAGAATACTATGAAAAAATATTAAGAATCTTTAATGAAATAAGAAGAGAATTATCCGTACCTAATATTCCATTTATTATAGGTGGTTTGGGCGATTATTTGGGTAAGGTGGCATTTGGTGCAGGGTGTGTTGAATATCAACTCATTAACGAAGAACTTCAAAAATATGCACAGGGTAATGAAAATTGCTATTATGTTACTGCTAAAGGACTTACATCTAACCCAGATGGTATCCATATCAATGCTATGTCCCAGAGAATATTTGGCATAAGATACTATGAAGCGTATCGTAAAAAAGAGCATATATATGAACCATTAACAAATGAAAAAGAGTTAGTGGATAAATGTCATAATAGAATGAATACTTCATCGGAAAAAACATATATAGCACTAGAAAAATTTACCTTGGGGAAGATTTCTTATGAAGAGTTGATGAAGGCTTTTTCGTAGGGATATGGTAGCAACAAATTCCAGTTTGTAGCGTTGTGGCAGCATTATTTTAGAGTCAGTTAAGTCGTATCTTTCATATATCGCTTCACAAGGTAAGTTCCCCAAATTCTTATTAAGCCTACGCATAAACAGCTGCCCTCCATTAATATTTAAAATGAGAGGGCAGTTGTTTATGTAATCATATTCCCATTAGTATAATGACCTACCACCTTTTCTGTGTTGGACGGCATGAGTAGGATGATGGGAAGAAATGGATTGCAATAAAATATGGTGTTCATAAGTCTTAAACTGTAACGTATTCGTAGCAAAATGAGACATATGAGTAATGTAAACACCTTAATAAAGAGTAATTGGAAGGAGTAATATTATAATTATGATTATTGACAATAATCCAAAGGAAATAGAATCAATGGAGGCATTTCATCGTGGTGACAGAAAAGAAGGATTGCGATTGCAGGAAGAGTTTGCTTCGGAATTTCGTGAAGAATATAAAGATAAGGACCACTGTCCATGTAAAAAAGCATGTCGTTATCATGGAAACTGTAAAGAATGCGTGGCAATTCACAGAGCACATCAGGAACATGTACCAAATTGTATGAGACCATTGATAAATAAAAAAGTAAAAATATTATCTGAACTTACCGAACATACAATTGCAAATGAAATTGAGTGTTACTGACGCCCTTGGATATCCACAGATTGACGGAGTGAATTGTCTAGGTGTTGACAGACAGGCTGACCAATATAGAGATTAATGTAGGACGGATATTATCAAGTTTATCAACTGTTTATATCCGTCTGTCTGTCTGTC
>JARLHD010000341.1 GCA_031292435.1 Ignavibacteriaceae bacterium | reverse complement strand
ATTTGTGTTTTAAAGATTGATTTATTTTCCAACAGTATACGGATGCCCCTCAACCCAAGGAAAGGATTTGGTTCCTCAAAATTTAGAAATTTTACTTTATCTCCTCCAATATCAAAAGCTCTAATGATAATATTTTCTGGATAAATCCTTGAGGCAAGTTTTGAGTAAATTGATATCTGCTCCTTTTCACTTGGAAACTCTCCAAGTTCCTCAATAATCTGTTCAGTTCGATATAAGCCAATTCCTTTAGCACCACTCGACATTACAATATCAACCTCACCGGTAACGTCTACATTGGCCATTAACTGAATTTCATGCCCGTCATTTGTTAAAGCCGGTTTATCCTTAAATTCCTCCAATCCTTTCCGGAGTTCAATTAAATGCTCCAGTTTCTTCATGAAGAATTTTATCTGCTCTTCATTAGGATTAACCAAAATATAACCGTGGAAACCGTCCACAATAATATTGTCACCGTCCTTAATAGTTGTTGTAGCATGATGAGTGCCAACAACAGCAGGAATATTGAGTGAACGAGAAATAATTGCGGCATGAGAAGTCAGCCCGCCATGATCTGTGACAAAACCTTTCACGTTGCACCTGGAAAGCAGAATTGTGTCAGCGGGAGTTAATGAATCGCTTACTACAATTAAGTCGTTTGTAATTTTAGATTTCCATCTTCTCTTCTGAAGGTTTCTTATAATTCTATTTTTAATGTCTTCGATATCCTGTGCACGTTCACTCATGTATGATTCATGCGACATCCTCATAAGATCCTGGTATTTGGAAATTTCATCATGAACAATATATTCAGGCTGACGCATTTCAGTTTTGATCCTATTTATAATATTTTCAATAAGTATCGGATCATCCAATATCATTACCTGAGCTTCAAAAATTGCAGCCCGGGTTTCTTCCATTTTTTCTTTTGCTATGGAAAATATCTTATTAAGTTCTTTCTTAGATTTTTCAATTGCCTCATAAAAATTAGAAACAGCTTCCTCAACATTTGTTATTTCGCCATCATTTATTTTAATCTTCTCTTTAGTAAAAAGATAAACTTTTGAGATTACGATACCAGGAGCGGCTGCTATTCCTGCTATTTTATTTTCAGCTTCATTAAATATTTGTTTGAATGATTTCAAAGTTCGTCAAAGCCTCTGTTAAAATAATCTGATATTTCCTCGGAAGCATCTTTTTCATCCTCACCATCAAAAGTTAAAAGAAGTTCAGAGCCCATTTCTGCAGCAAGTGTCATTACACCGATTATACTTTTTCCATTAATATTTAATCCATCCTTTGATATAAAAAATTCGCATTTATATTTTGAGGCTAATTTAACTATAGTAGCAGCCGGTCTAGTGTGCAAGCCGGCGTTATTAACAATCTTAACTGTTTTTTCGATCATCATCTGTTTCTTTTAATTAATGAATCTGTTAGCCAATAGAAAAGGTCTTTGTCTTTTTCTTTGTTAAGATATTTTAGTTCAGATAAGGCCTTATTTGAATATCTTAATATCTCTTCTTTCGCATCCTCAAGAACTCCAAGATTAGAATATAACTCTTTGAATTTCGGTATTTCGAATCGTTTAATCCCCTTCTCGGTAATAATTCTTAGTAATTTTTTTTTATCCTTTCCACTTGCCCTTTCGAAAGCCTTAAGAAATAAATAAGTCTTTTTACCTTCAACTAAATCACCACCCACAAATTTACCAAACTGAGTTTCGTTACCCGAAATATCCAATAGATCATCCTGAATTTGAAAAGCTATTCCTATATTTCTGCCATAAGCCGCCATTGCTTTTATTGTCTGTTTAGATGCACCGGCTATATTGGCACCAATGATACAGCACATTTCAGCCATCGCAGCAGTTTTTTTCCCTATCATTAGCAAGTAATCTTCGAGCGACACCTCATTAAGAAGTTCAAATTCCTTATCCATACTTTGGCCTTCACAAACCTCAACTAATCCATGGGTAAAGGAGTCCAATATCTCTTTAAAATGATCTTCCGAATCTTTTATAAGATATTCATATGCTACAGAAAGGAGGCTGTCCCCAGCAAGAATAGCAGTACTCAGATCATATTTTTTATGAAGAGTTAACCTTCCCCTCCTCTTATCGGCATTATCCATTATATCATCATGAACTAATGTAAAATTGTGAAGCATCTCGACAGCAACTGCAGCATTATACGCCTGACTAAACTTTCCGCCTGTAGCCTTAGTAGCAAACAGGACCAGAATAGGTCTTAATCTCTTACCACCGCTTTTAAGAATGTAAGCAGCGGGATTGTACAAAGAAACAGGTTCCCTATACATTAATGCATTATTCAATCGCTCTTCGATCTTAATCTTTTCTCTCTGGTACAGAGCCCTGAATTTAGAATTATCCCCAATCAATATAATTTATCCTTTAGAATTAGTCTATTTTTCAATTCATTAATTTTATGTGATCCCGTAAGAAACATAATATTTTTGATTACTTCAAACCAACTTACTACCAGTTTTACAACCCCCTTTTCACCATTTTTAAATAATTCCTGAAGTATTATTTTTGCTGATGCTGCGATATCGGCTCCTAAGGCAAAGGCTTTAGCTGCCTCACTAGCCGTGCAAATTCCACCTGATCCAATAAGGACAAATTTATGTTCTTTCTTAAGTTTGAATACTTCCCTGATACAAAAAGATGTTGGCAACCCCCAATCCCAGAATATATTATCGGTCTCTACTTTTGATCTTAAAATCTCAACAGCCGACCAACTAGTTCCTCCTGCACCGGCTACATCAATCCCTTTAACCCCAACTCCAAGAAGTTTCTCTGCCGCCTTTTTAGAAATACCTGCACCCACTTCTTTGACAATAACAGGAACGGTAATTTTTTTAACTAGTTTTTCCATTTTCCTCAGAAAACCTGAAAAGTCAGGTTCACCTTTGAACTGCATAAGTTCCTGGGAAGCATTTAAATGTATCACCATGGCATCTGATTCAATTAAATCAACAATTTTCTGAACCTTACCAAAATTATTCATCTTTACTATTTGAGATGCTCCTAGATTCCCCATTAAGGGAATCGAGGGAGCCACCTTTCGGATAACCTTATACGATTGATCATTATTGTTATTCTCTATGTTCAGACGCTGGCTTCCGACTCCCATTGGAATATTTAATTCGTTTGCTGCTATAGCTAGTCTTTCATTAATAATTTCCGATTCTGCTGTTCCTCCGGTCATACAAGATATAAGAAAAGGATAATTTATTTTTTTCTTTAGAAATATTGTGCTGAATTCTATCCTGTCCTTTTCAACTTCAGTTATTGCATAATGTTCAAACTCATAACGTTCAAAACCATTAGTCTTGTGTTTGAAGTTCACTTTGTCCGTTAAACATAGTTCAATATGTTCCTTTTTCCTTTGAAATGTTAAACCGGGATCTTCTGTCATATAAAATTATTTATCTAAAATTTATGCTCTGTTAAGATCAGGTCTCCATACCTTGATCTCTTTTTTAATATCATCATTGCTTAGATTTTCAGTGATTGTACGGCTTACTAACCCAACTAATTCCAGATCGGGAGCAAATCTTAAAGCTACTATCTGCTGAACGGTTAACCTGGGATCTAACAAGTTACCTGTCAATGCATAATATCTTAGGTTTTCTTCTGCTCTTATAGCTCTATCTTGTACGGTTGTAGCAAAATCCCTTGAATAAAAATAAAGAACAATGAAATTTATGGCTCCAAAGAATATTACTGTCGATACAACCCTGTCGGCACCATGAATAAAGCTTTTTACAAGGAAAAAAATAGAACCAACTAATGCAAGAATACCCAGGAGAAATAGTACAAAATGAAATCCATGCACATATTTTCTGTGATTTGAATAGTTCTGCTCCTTCATTTCAACTCCTATTATTCTTTTTAATTAGTATGTGCAATTGATGAATAAAAAGTTCATTTGAATATAATAAAAATTGCATTAAATCTTAAAAATGACTTATTTTAAATTACCATATATATAACAGAAAATAATAGGAAAGTTTTATGGAAAAACCACGGTTAAGTTTCTGGCAAATCTGGAATATGAGCTTCGGATTTCTCGGAATCCAATTCGGTTTTGCTCTTCAGAATGCTAACGTAAGCAGAATATTTGAAACATTAGGTGCCAGTATTGATTCAATACCTATTTTATGGATAGCTGCCCCAATGACCGGTCTGATAATCCAGCCTATTATAGGTTATATGAGCGATAGAACATGGGGCAAACTTGGGCGCAGAAGACCCTATTTCTTATCAGGTGCTATATTAGCCTCACTTGCATTACTTGTCATGCCAAACTCTCCTGTATTATGGGTTGCCGCAGGTATGCTTTGGATTCTCGATGCTTCTATAAATATTTCCATGGAACCTTTCAGGGCTCTTGTAGCTGACCTCCTCCCCTCTGAACAAAGAACTACAGGTTTTGCAGTTCAAAGTTTCTTTATCGGAACAGGAGCTATTATCGCATCAGCTCTACCTTACATATTTACTAACTGGTTAGGAATAAGCAATACTGCCGCTGCAGGTCAAATACCGCCCTCTGTCAGATATGCTTTTTATGTTGGTGCTTTAGCTTTTATAGGAGCAGTTGGATGGACTATCTTCAGAACTAAAGAATACCCACCAGATAATATTGCGGAATTCGACACCTACAAAAAAGAGAACAAAGGACTATTCAATGGAGCCGGTGAAATTTTAAAGTCCTTTGCTGAAATGCCCAAAACAATGGTTCAACTAGCATTTGTTCAATTCTTCTCATGGTTTGCATTGTTTGCAATGTGGATATATACTACCGCGGCAGTTACCCATCATATTTATGGTGCCACAGATACAACTTCCGCTTTATATAACAAAGGCGCTGATTGGGTTGGTGTTCTCTTCTCAATATATAATGGCTTTGCTGCTATCATGGCTTTTTTAATTATTTGGATAGCTAAAAAAACAAGCCGCAAAACAGTCCATATGATCAGTCTAGTTATCGGCGGTTTAAGCCTCGCATCTTTTTATATAATCAAGAATCCTAATATTTTGTTAATATCTGAACTTGGAATCGGACTTGCATGGGCTTCAATTCTTTCGATGCCATATGCAATATTGGCCGGTTCACTGCCTCCTAAGAAAATGGGAGTATATATGGGAATATTCAACTTCTTTATTGTAATCCCACAAATAACTGCTGCCGCAATACTAGGTTGGTTCGTAAAGCATCTCTTCAGTGGTGAAGCTATTTTTGCCTTACTCTTAGGAGGATTTTCATTCATAATAGCAGGGATTCTTGTAATGTTCGTTCAAGACATTGATGAAGTTAAGGCAAGTATTGACTAATTTATAACAAAGCCATCCTCCATGACGGCTTTATTCTTTCTATATTCTAATTTCTTTGGTTAGTTTATTTTGCATCTCTCCTTCCTTGCATAAAGGAACTCTAATCTTATTAATTCGATACTGTATACACTATTTCTTCATCAGAAGAGACAAATTTTAATAGTTAAAGTCTTCAAATTTAGAGAAATGTTTATTTACAATTAAGAATTTGTCAGCAATAATTACCCCTTTGAATGTAGTAATTACATGTAAACTTTACCATTACCTCAAACTTCTAAATTGAAATATTCTCAGAAATATTACCTAGGTTTCATAAAGACTTCATTTCGT
>JARLHD010000340.1 GCA_031292435.1 Ignavibacteriaceae bacterium | reverse complement strand
CTCACTTATATTGCGGGGGAATTCTTCTTTATGGAAAGCGAATATATTGGAAAAGGCTGATTTCAGAGCATCCTTTACTTTGGGATTGAGTGATGATTCGGCTTCCGCGAATTCGTGTTCCTCAACATAAATTGAAGGAGAGGAAAACCCATCAAACTGCTTTGCATATTTAACAACTGCCTTAAGACCATCTTTTTTAATTTCATCAAGAATAGGTCTTACCACTGCAAATGTTTTTTCAAAATCAATTGCAGGACGCCGTGTGAGTGCGGTGATTTCTTTTTCGCTTAAGGAATTTAATAAATACCTTTTCATGGAATCATATTCTCAATTGGTGACAGAAGTATGCCAGTAGCTCCTAAGCTCTTAAGTGAATCTACGATTTTCCAGAGATAATCAGAAGGGATTACAGCATGAACGGCGACTAAATTTTCATCTGCCAGAGGGAGGATAGTAGGGCTTTTGATTGAGGGGATGACTCTTTCGATTTCCAGGAGGGAAGATTTAGGGACATTCATCATAAGGTAGCGGGAGTTCTGGGCTGTCTGGACTGAGCGTATGCGTCTAAGTAATTTTTCCAGATATTCATTTTTTACCGGACTTAAATCTTTGTTGGAGGAACGGATTAGTACTGCCTGGGATTCGAATACGCTAATAGATTTCTTTAATTTATTCATCATGAGGGTATTGCCTGTGGATACGATATCGCAGATCATATCGGCAACACCGAGAGCGGGGGCTATTTCAACAGAGCCGCTGATCTCGATAATCTTTGCGTTGATTTTATTTTCATTGAGGTAATTCTGCACAATGTTAGGAAAGGATGTGGCGATAGTTTTGCCTTCAATATCTTTAATGGAATTTATGGCAACATTTTCAGGAGCGGCCATCATTAGGGAGCATTTACCAAAGCCGAGTTTCTCGATTATTTCTGTTTTAGCATTTTTGGAGACGACTACATTTTCGCCGACTATGCCGATATCAGCTACGCCATCCTGAACATATTCAGGGATATCGTCATCGCGAAGGAAGAGGACTTCCAGCGGGAAATTATAGGAAGGGACTACCAGTCTTTCGGAGTAATGATCTATTTCAATTCCGCATAACTTTAAGAGATCAATTGATTTTTCAGTTAACCTTCCCTTTTTCTGAATAGCTAATTTTAGATTTCCATTATTCGAAACTGACATTTCTTTTACTTCCTTTATTTTGATGTAAAACAAAAAACCCCAGCTATTGCCGGGGTTCATAATTTCTAAGATACGATATAACTCAACACCGGCACATTGTATGTGGATTAAAATGATGGTGGTGATATAAAGTATTTAATTTCATTAGATGCAATATATGTAATTCTGATAAAAAGTCAAATGGAGAGGGGTATAGTGGGCAGATAAGATGCAATATGCATGATTTCGAGGGAGGCACAGGAGGTAGATTATGAGGTGGGGGGCGATAAGATGCGCAATTAAATGTTTATTCTTATATGGTTGGAGTAGATCCAGGCTTTTTTATTATGTTTAATTTCCACGCGGTATATGCCGGGGGTTTTTACTTCGAATTTAGCTACACTCCCCTCTTCGGATTCGATAAGACTTCCATTATGGATAAGTTTGATTTCTGAGTTAGGAAACGGGACAGAGACCTCAAGTTTTATTTTGCCTGAATATTCCACAGTATCACCCATCTGGTATTTCTTTTTGCCCGCTTCAGCGATGAACCTGAATCCTCTTGAATCGGCAAGATAGTCATTAGCAAAGAAGCTGCTGCCAGAAGCGAGGGCACCGTATACTATTTGCTTTATTTTGCTGAGAGATTTTTCATCCTTTTTATGGGGAAGCTCTTCATCTATCAAAAGGTGAGTCCTTATTGATTTAAATAATACCTTATAGGGGAAGACTTCGACTTCGACGAAGCCGAGGACATTATATTTATGGGCATGGGCATCTACGCCGCCGATGCCTACGACTTTTCTTGTAAGGTTAAGTTTATCCCAGACAGCAAGGGTTTCATCAGGGGGAGCAATTATTGATTTGAGCGGGTGGATAAAGGATTGATACTTATTCTGTTCAGTAAGGTTTTCCATCCATTCAGACATATGGTTCCAGATTTCTATGCCGGTAAAACCGGTAAGGTCCCAATCTGTCCATGGATAAGGAGGGTGTTCGACCATATGTTTTCTTTTCTCATGGGGGTGAGCGAGGAAGCCGATACCGCCGGCATCTTTAACTCTTTTAACATATTCTTTTGCAGAAAGCCGTGTAGAGAAAGCTTCGTTAATGCCAAAGGCGAGGTAATGATTTTCATTAAGCTTGTCATTTATTTCAACTCCCACGAGGAGGAGGGTATTGTCATACCATCCTTCATATCCTTCCTTCAAGGCACGAAGAGTGTTATGATCTGTGAGGAGGATATAATCTAGACCGGTTTCCTTAGCGGCGCGAACGATATCCTCCACTTCCCCGGAGCCATCCGAGTAGACAGAATGCATATGCAGAGCGCCGGTGAGTTCAATAATTGCCATTATATCTCAATAGAAATTAATAATTCAGAACATGAGGCAAACAGGTTAACCATTATAATAAACATTTTAATAAGCCGATCAAAGAATGATTAAGAAACTTTTTGTTTACACAAGAAATATATTCAAAATTGATAAATAAATCTTAGTTTCAAATGATATAAGGGGGGGAATAAAGCGGCAAAGGGGGCCGCTTTACGATAATATAATTAACTAAACTTCTGCAACTTCGTGGAGAGTTGTATATTTAGTAGAATTAGCTGTTGTAAGGTCGGTTAGTTTATTTATCAGGATGTTGAGTCTTTCGTCCTGATCATCATCGAATTTATCAAAAGCTTCGCCGGAAGAGAACGTATAGATTTCCTGGAAATTATTGGGTTTGCCTTTAACTTCATAAACTGCATAGCTTTCCAATCCTTCAGCTTTAAGCAGATTCTTTAATTCTTTAACTACACCAAAATATTCTTCTTTTTTGTTTGAATTTATCTCGTATTGAATTGAGAATATTACTTTCGCCATTTGAACTCCAATTATTAAAAAAACGCACTATATAAAAATTCGCCGGTATATACAATTTTAACCGGTCCAGTTAAAGACAAGGCTGTGATAATTCCGTTATTAGCGGAAAAATCTACAGTAAGAGTATCTCCACCCCTGGTAACGAGGGACACAGGAGATTTCAGATTATATCGGAAATGGGCAGCCAGAGCTGAAGCAGTAGAGCCAGTTCCGCATGAAAGAGTTTCATCTTCGACGCCTCTTTCATAAGTCCGGATATGGACTTTATTTCCGATAATCTGAATAAAATTAACATTCGCACCTGCCGGAGAGAAATCATTATGGTACCTGATCTCCTTTCCTAGTTTAAAGACAGGGAATGTATTTAAATCATTATAGAAAGAACTTATATCGGACGGATCTTTTAGAACATCGCCGATATTTATAATAACATGTGGTGAGCCGGTATCGATAAAGGACGATTTAATGTTCTGACCAGCCGCACTTACGGTAATATCCATGTTAAATTTAGACGGAATATTAAAATTAACTTTTGTAATATCCTCTGAGATAATACTTCCGGAATATTCTTTATCATTAGAAAGAAACTTAACAAACTTATTGCCGGCTATCTTTGAAAACTTAGCAAACCGGATGGCACACCGTGCTCCGTTTCCGCAAAGGCTTCCGGTAGTACCATCTGCATTATAATACCGCATTAAGAAATCATACGGTTTAGAGGAAGATGCGATTGTAATCAAACCATCGGCACCTATTCCATTTCTTCTATCACACAGTTTTTTGATTGAACTGCTATTGAGATTAAGCCCGGGAAATGTATCATTATTTATAACAACAAAGTCGTTACCGGCGCCACTCATTTTAATAAAAGAAATTTTTTCCATTAGACATTAAATTTAGTGGAATATAAAATAGTTTTCAATTAAAATATTCAAAAAGTGAGAATAATCAGAGTGGAATTATGGGAAATCGACAGAAAATCCTACACCAAATCTTTCAATTCGTTCATAATAGAATTCATTGAACATATTATTCCCCTTAAAGTAAGAGATGTAAAAATTTATTCCCTTTTTCTGCCATTCGCCGAATTTAATACCTGCCTGGAATTGACTGCTGCCTAGGTAAGCAGGAAGACCTGCAAGCTGGAAATTATAGGCAATAAAGAAATGATACAGGGGGGGTTTAGACGTTTGGGTGCCAAGACCGGTATGAGCTTCGATGCCGGTGAGGAATGTTTCTTTTTTCAATATAGAGGGGCGAATCCTTGCAGCATAAGAACCACCGATATAGGGGCGTATAGCATAATCAGAGAAGGAGTATTCATCTGAGAAAATGACTTCAGCAAAGTCACGTGTAAAGGGCATAGGGGTTTTTCCATTCAGCCAGGAATTAATACTGTTATTGTAATAGCCGTCAACAAGGTGAGCGCTGTTATGAATATATCGTAATCTTGTGGAAAAGCGGTTATTTAGAAATTCATGTGTATAGGCGGCATTTCCACCGAAAAAGCCATCCAGGGTTCCGATTTGGAGTCTATATTGGCTAAAACTCATTGAATAAGCATATGCCATGAACTCAATTCCCACTGTGAGATATTCTTTTTCCTGCATATTTATTTTGAGGAGATCGATAGAATTACCGATATCGACTTTAAGGTTAGTGGAATTGGGGTAATACAGGATACCCAATTTGGCTTCCTGGCTGCTGGCTCTCAGGGGGAGGAAATTGAGTCCATCCGGGAAAAGCGTTAAGGTATTTTCATTTTCCTGAAGATTTTGAGGATAAGATATCAGTGTTGAGAGAGTTATAAATGTAAATAGTAGAAATTTAGTCATGGGATAAATAAAGAATGTAAAGAATTATATAAATATAAATAAATCAGAGATTAATATTTTCAATATAATCCAAATCTTTGCCGAAGGTTTCGGTAAGATGATAGAGGGCGAATAGGGCGATAGCCAAAGTTATTAGTCCGACAACTAGAGCGGAATAGATCATTCCCAGTGGACTTCGTAGAAATTCAAAGGCAAGGGTAATAGGAACAACAGCTCCGCGGACAAAGTTAGGGACGGTTGTTGTAACTGTTGATCGAATGTTTGTGCCGAACTGTTCCGAAGCGATAGTGACGAAGACAGCCCAATACCCGATTGCAAATCCAAGCAGGACGCAAAGAGTATAAAAGTAGAAGGAGGTTTTACCGGGGATAAACAGATAAATAAGGATGAAGAAGAGACTGAGGAAAATGAACCACGCAACAACCTTCCTGCGGCTTTTGAGATACTGGCTGATAAAGCCGCTGATAAAGTCACCGAATATTAATCCTGTATAAGTAAACATAATTGAATAGCCGGCAATGATAGGATCGCGGTAGCCGAGAACCTTTGCGAACTCAGGGGAGAAAGTAATTAGGACGCCTACAACAAACCAGATAGGCAAACCGATAAGGATACAGTTAACATATTTTTTAATTCTTTCATGAGAAGAAAAGATAGAGAGAAATTTTCCTTTAGAGATTGAGGAATCTTTTATTGTATTAAACATGCCTGATTCAAACATCCTTAGGCGCATTATGAGGAGGATGAAGCCGAGGATGCCGCCTATTATGTAGGATATCTGCCATGTGAATATTTCTCCAATAATAGCGGCGAAGATTGCACCGGTTACGCCAATAGTAGCAACGAGCGCGGTGCCATATCCGCGGGATTCTTTGGTCATTACTTCGCTGACAAGAGTAATGGCTGCGCCGAGCTCACCTGCCAGTCCCACTCCTGCAATAAAGCGGAGGATTGCATACATAGATGTAGTTGTAACAAATGCATTAGCGAAGTTAGCGAGAGAATAGAGAAGAATGGAACCGAAGAGTACAGAGAGGCGACCTTTTTTATCTCCAATTATTCCCCAGAATATTCCACCGATCAGCATTCCAGCCATCTGCATATTAAGAAGGAGGACACCATAATTTATTAACTGACCGGGGGGAACGCCCAGGCTTTTAAGACTTGCCACGCGGACAATGCCGAAGAGAATGAGATCGTATATATCGACAAAATAACCGAGAGCAGAGACTAATACAGTTGAATTGAAAAGTATTCTTATGCTTACGGTTGAGTTATCCATTTCCATTTATTGACGAATTAAATTTTCTGTTGTTATAGTAGGAAATTATCAAATTGAGTGATTTACATATTGATAAAAGGCACAGGGATGAGATTTGGATTGGCAGATAAAAAGAAAGCCCTCTTACGAGGGCTTTCTAAATATTACTGTTACGTTCGAAGCAAATGATTTATCTACTTCCTCCCTGTTCCCAAATGATGTTGAAACAACATCATTAGTCTACAGAGCCGATCCAGTAATTATTTATTTCACATGCCTCATCTTGCGACCTGGCATGACCGACTGAAGAACTCTCGTTCCTCACACGTCTGATCCACCAATAACTAAATCAGCGGCCAGGCAGAACTAAATCTGCTGATCAATTATAATTGTAAAAAAGTTTTATTTCCATATTCTGTAACACAACTTTTTTCATATTACAAATTTATAAAATTGTACGGATGAAGGGAGTAGGCTACATGAATAAAATGAGTGAGTTATTTTTTATAAGGGAAGATCATACTGATTATGATAATAAGGACTAAGGCAACCATTAATATGGTTGAAACAGGATGAGCAAAATTCAATGTAAGTCCCAGTCCGGTTCTTTTAGGCAGGAATATTCTTTTATCCAGGGGGTTATAATAGAACATTCCCCATTTCCAGCATTCGGATTCATTGATAACTTTATTGCGCCATTTTTTTGTAATGATAGTATTATAGAAAGTTACAGCTGAAATCAATACTACTAAAAAGATTATACTGTAAATAAAAAGCTGACTACTATTCATTTATTACCTTAATATTGTCGTTCCATAGAATGCCGATCATATAATACTATTTCAATAAGATTAACTTCCGAACAGCAGTATAATTTCCTGATTCAAGCCTATAAAAATACATACCGCTTGGAAGATTAGCACCATTAAAGTGAACGGAATAATTACCGGCAAATTTATATTCATTTATTAAATCCGACACTTTACTTCCGAGAGAATTGTAATCCTTTATGTTAGTTGAAAGTTAATCTATTTTTTGTTAAAATGGAAGAATATAGGAATGGAAAGAAGGTCAGTAATGTGCAGGTTTTCTTAAGAATAATTGATGGTGGTGGAATAATTATATAGTTTTGGATATCTAAT
>JARLHD010000339.1 GCA_031292435.1 Ignavibacteriaceae bacterium | reverse complement strand
TTTATTTATAACAGACAGCAGTGGTTTTATAACATTTGTAAATGAAGTTGTAACTGATGTCCTTGACTATTCTAAAACTGAAATAGAGAATAATTCATTCGCTTCACTGGTGAAGAACGAGGATAGAGGTACAATTACATCAACCATTTTTCAGACACAATTGAAAGATCCGGTTGCACTTAACATGGAGATAAAAAAGGCAGACGGATCATTCATTCCTGCTGAGATAACAGCAACCCCAATTTTCAATTATAAAGGAGAAATTGAATCTTTTACAATAATCGGGAAAACGGAACAACAGATTATTGTTCAGGAAGTTATTAAAGAAGTTGAAGTGGAAAAGCCTGTTCAGGTATCCCAAAGCACAACCCCTTCATATATTCCAAAGGATTTGAATGAAGACTTCCTGTCAAGTATGTTCCATGAAATTCTTACACCTATAAATGTAATTATCGGATTTGTTCAGGAGTTAGTTGAAGATGCGACGAATTTAACACAAGATCAAAAAGAAGCAGCAGATATCATAAACCAGAACAGGACTACACTTCTTAACACGATGAACTCTATAATGGAGTATTCAAACATGGGGAAGGATAATTACGATCTTACAACTCAGAATATCAGTATTACTGAGATTATCGATTTCCTTCAGAAAGATATTGAAGAATTATCTGGAAGTACCGGGGTTGATTTTGCTTATGGTAAAATATCCTCTTCCCTTAGGTTTGATTCCGATAAAATAAAATTCCAGCATTTAATTTCACTTCTTTTAAGAATTATTATTCAATTAACTAAAGAAAAGAAAATTTATTTTTCTGCATACCAGGCTGATCAGGGCAGTTTTGTTATATCTATAAAAGACAATTATTCTGTCGTATCTGAATACCTTCTGGAAAATCTTAAATTATTATTTTCAGATTCTGATGCGGGTAAAGGTAAAGATTTTGGAATATCCAGGTTAACTTTAAGACTGGGTAAGAAGCTGCTTAAATTATTAAACGGAAAATTTGAGGTTTTAAGCAAGGGGGATAAACGTGATTATGGTTTTATTTTCCCTCTTGAAATGTCTGCAGCTTCAAAATTAACGGAAGAATCTGGCCCTTATATTGAACAGGAAGAGGAGCAAATTGAAGTACCTAAAGATATAAAAGATGATATTCCGGAAATTAAAAGGGACATAAATTTTGAGAAACCCAAACCTAGAGTTACAGAAGATGGTTTTGAGGAAGTCCCTTCATCAAGAATAATCTTAAATAAGTATACTTTTGAAGAACCGGATATTGAAAAGCCGGAGCCAATCAGGTTTGATGAGGAATTAATTAATTTAGAGAAAGAGATAAAGGAAATAAAACCTCGCAAACAGGCCGGAAAGCTTGATCTATCAAACATGTCATGTCTTTATCTTGAAGACCAGGTTGATTCACAAATCCTGTTCAAAGTGCAAATGAAAGAGCTGAAGGAAATAAAATTTGCCGTTAGCTTTGAAGAGGCATTACCTATTCTTGACAATGAACAGTTTGACTTTATTGTTATAGATATAAACCTGCAGGGTGAATATAACGGGTTGGATGCATTAAAGATTATTCGTAAAATGCCTTCATACTCAAAGACACCTATAATGGCGGTAACAGCTTATGTATTACCCGGAGATAAAGAAAAATTTGTTTCAGCGGGTTTCAATGATTTTATATCAAAGCCGATATTCAGGGAAAAAATGATAGATTCACTTGAAAGAATCTTTTAATCCTGATATAATAGTTATGGCTAAAATCCATTAACCGGGTTTAGTCTGCTCCTGTTTCTTCCATACAAGATATAAATTATAAGTCCGATAATAAGCCAACCGGCGAACCTTATCCATGTAATCCATGGAAGTCCAAGCATCAGATAAAGGCAGGATATAATTCCTAATAAGGGGACGACAGGTACGAATGGAGTTTTGAAACTTCTTTCCCTTAAAGGATCCTTTTTCCTTAATATCAATATTCCAATGCAGACCAATATAAACGCAAACAGGGTACCGATATTTGTAAGATCAACCATTTCGTCTATGCTGGTAAACATTGATGTTATTCCCACTACTACACCTGTTAAAATGGTCGTAACATATGGAGTTTTGAATTTAGGATGAACCTTAGAGAAGCTTTTAGGTAAAAGTCCGTCCCTGGACATTGAGAAAAATATCCTTGGCTGTCCCATCTGGAAAACAAGCAAAACTGCGGTATGTGCTACGACTGAACCGAATGCAATTATACCGACAAAGAAGTTCCCCCAGGTTTGAATATGCGCATATTGGATGGCAAGAGTTAACGGCTCAGCCTGTGAAGTAGATAAAGTTTTAACCAGTGCGCTATATGGAATAATCCCTGTAAAAACAGCTGCAACTATTATATAAAAGATTGTACAGATAATCAGGGACCCAATAATTCCAATAGGAAGATCCCGTTTAGGGTTTTTTACTTCTTCTGCAACTGTTGATACAGCGTCAAAACCTATATATGCGAAGAATACAATTGCTGCTCCCGCCTGAATGCCAGCCCAGCCATTCGGAGCAAAAGGAGTCCAGTTTGCAGGTTTTACATAGTGAAATCCAACAAATATGAATATTGATAAGACTATGAGCTTGATAATTACCATTATGGTATTTGTTCGGGAACTTTCTTTAATCCCTATTACTAAAATGACCGTAATCGCAGCGATTATTCCCATTGAAAGGATATTAAATACTATAGGGATACCAAATATATGCGGAGCACTATCAATTAATCCCGGAATCTTGCCTGCTGTTCTAAAATCAGTTGATATCCAATCCGGTATAATTATACCAAAACCAGCTACAAAAGTTTTGAAGTAATTAGCCCAACTTATTGCTACAGCTACGTTTCCGACTGCATATTCAATAATCAGATCCCATCCGATTATCCAAGCAACAACTTCACCTAACGTCGCATAAGAATAAGTATAAGCACTTCCTGAAATAGGCACCATTGATGCAAATTCGGCATAACATAATGCAGCAAATCCGCATGCAATACCGGTTATAACAAATGAAACAATTAGGGAAGGGCCTGCTCCCGGACGGGCCAGATCGCCTGCAGCGGCAGTACCTATTGTAGCGAATATCCCTGCTCCAATAATTGCCCCAATTCCGAGCATTACAACATCGAATGCTCCCAATACACGCTTAAGTTTATCTTTAGAATCGCGTTCTTCTGCAAGAATTGAATCAAGTCTTTTAACTCTGAAAAAATTGTTCATCCAGGTATATTCCTGATAATTATAATTTTTCAGGGAAAGAATAAGAATACTTATCAGGAATTGCAAACAGAATCAGTAAGAAATCTTTGTTGTGCTAAATATTATATAGAGAGTAAGATTGTAACGGAGTATAATAATTCAGGTCTATTCTTACCGGTGAATATAAAATGCAATAAAGAATATTTATGCAAATGTAGTAAATGGGGTGAATATAGAGGGCTATTGAAAGATCAGATCTTTGCGCGTTTTAGTCTTAAGGAATTGGAGACGACGCTTACGGAACTTAATGCCATTGCTGCGGCTGCGAACATTGGGTTCAGTAAACCAAGAGCTGCAACCGGAATTCCTATTATGTTATATATAAATGCCCAGAATAGATTTTGTTTAATAGTCCGCAGTGTTTTATAGGATAAGTTTATAGCCTGTGAAATCCCACGGATATTATTTTTAATTAAGGTAATGTCTGCTGTTTCAATAGCGATATCGGAACCAGTACCTATAGCAATGCCCAGATCAGCCTGAGCAAGGGCAGGGGAATCATTTATCCCATCACCAACCATTGCTACTATCTTTCCTTTAGCCTGCAGGTCTTTTATAACATTAGCTTTATCCCGGGGGAGAACATCAGAGATGACATTCACTATTCCGACCTTCTGCGCAATGGATTCTGCTACTGTCTTATGATCCCCGGTAAGCATGTATATATCGAGGTGCAGGTCCTTTAATTTCTTTATTTCATCCACTGAGGTATCAGCTATTGTATCGGAGATATTATAAACTCCGGCAAGCCTATTATCTATTGCAATATAAACTGATGAGCCGGAATTTAAGTTAATATTCTTTTCTGAACCATTAAATGAAACACTATGCTGTTCAAGCATTCTCCTGTTGCCTGCGCAAATGAACTTACCATTCACTATGCCGGTAAGACCAAGTCCGGCGAATGAGTTAAAATCGGAGACATCAGAGGGATGGATATTAAGTTTACCACCATATTCAAGTATAGCTTTTCCCAAAGGATGTTCAGATTTATTTTCAATAGTAACGGAGGCATTTATAACGTCTTCTTTATTAAAACCATTGAAGAGCTGCAGATCTGAAACTATTGGTTTTCCTAAAGTAATAGTCCCTGTTTTATCCAGGACAATAGTGTTTATTTTGAATGCAGATTCAAGGCTGGAAGCATTCTTAATCAGAATTCCATTGGACGCACCTAAACCTGTACCCACCATTATCGCAGTTGGTGTTGCTAATCCCAACGCACATGGACATGCGATAACCATAACAGCTATAAAATTAAGCATAGCTGAATTGAAAGGAACACCCATGATTAAATACCAGATAAGAAACGTAATTATAGCAAGCGAAATCACAATAGGCACAAATACCGATGCAATTTTATCTGCCAATTTCTGTATTGGAGCCTTTGACCCCTGAGCTTCTTCAACATATTTTATTATCTGTGCGATTACAGTATCCTTACCAACGGCAGTAGCTCTAAAAGTAAAACTTCCATTTAAGTTAATAGTACCCCCGGTAACAGCATCATTTATAAATTTATCAACCGGTATACTTTCCCCTGAGATCATAGATTCATCAATTGAAGAGCTGCCCTCTATTATTTTTCCATCGACCGGAATCCGCTCACCGGGACGGACTATTATTAAATTTCCTTCAGCAACATCTTCAATTTTAATTTCAGTTTCTTTATTCTCTTTAATGATACGGGCTGTTTCAGGCTGAAGACCAATAAGTTTTTTTATAGCTGAAGTAGTTTTTGATTTAGCACCAGCTTCCAGAAGCCGTCCCATAAGGATCAATGTTATTATAACAGCTGCAGTATCGAAGTAAATATGCTGATGTGGATTTTTTAATGACAGCAGATCAGGGAATAAGACAGCTATAGTGCTATAAATATATGCAGTCCCTGTTCCTACAGCTACCAAAGTGTTCATATCAGCGGAAAAATGTTTAAGGAGTTTCCATGAAGTAATAAAAAACCTCTTTCCAGGAATGAATATAATAAGAGTTGTAAGCAGGAATAGAATCCTGTTGACATAATCCATTGAAAGAGGAGACCAATTCATAAACCAGCTTGTCATGCTAATCATGTTTATTATCATGACAGGTATGGCAAGGATGAGGCTGAATATAAAATGTTTTTTCAGATCGTTATATTTCTTGATGCTTTCATCTTCATAACCGGAAACAGGGGTTTCATTTCCTGCAGATGGAGAAGGAAGTATTAGTTTATATCCAGCATCTTCAACAGCTTTCGAGATTTTATTGAGGTCAGCATGTGACTTGTTAAAGGTAAAAGTAACCTTCTCAGTAGCAAGATTGACATTAACATCCTCAACCCCTTCTAATTTCTTAAGAGATTTTTCGACTCTCAATACACAACTAGCACACGTCATTCCTTCGACATGAAGTGATAATGTTTCTTTGTTTTCCATGGTAGGTTACAAGACTACTTTATACCCGGCTTCTTCAATAGCATTGATTATTCGGCTTGCCTCAATTTTAGTATCATCAAATTCAACTTTGGCTTTACCGATCTGTAGATCATCGATTTTAACATTATCAAGCCTGCTTAATTCTTTTCTGACAGCCATTACGCAATGACCGCAGGACATACCTTCAATAATAAATTCCTGAGTTTTCATTCTATTTCCTTTTATTCCATTAACAAATTTAACCTAAGTAAAGGGGAAAAGCATAGTAAAAAATGAGAACAGAAATTAGGGAGGAGAATTGTTTAATAGGTCTTGATTATTATTTCATTAAGACTATTTTAATTGTCTTAGTAAAAACGTTTCCAGAATTCAGGGCTTTAGCTGCCAACCGAACGAAATAAATTCCTGATGGAAATTTAGAAGCAACCCACTTCAGTTCATAATTTCCCTTCGATTTGTTCTCATTTAAAAGATCAGCAATTTCCCTTCCCATAGTATCAATTATCTGAACATGAACTCTACTTTCCACGGGAATAGAAATATTTATTGATGTAGAGGGATTAAAAGGATTGGGGTAATTCTGAGCAATGTCAAAGTTCAGAGCATTAACGCCTGCAGAGTTTACTGAATTAGTTGTGGGTTTAAATCTATATATTTTACCATCTGAAGCGCATATATAAAGCTCATTATTTTTATCCACTCCAAATGCAAAGGGCTGACCATATGGTGATTTCAACAATGTATCTACAATTGGCTGATTCCTTCCATCATACTGCATAGACCAAAAGTTTTTAGAACAGTAATCTGCAAAAATATATTTTCCAACAAGCTCAGGAACATTTTGTCCCCTATAAACGAATCCTCCGATTATACAACAGTTACCTGAGGAATGGCCATAATTATAAATAGGCGAGATATAACCAGAGCCACTACAGCCAGTAGTATTATACGGATGCAGACCTTCATAGCATCTCCATCCGTAATTTCCTCCATTAGTAATAATATCTATTTCCTCCCAGGCATCCTGTCCAACGTCCCCGCACCATAGCCAACCCGTAGTAAAATCAAATGAGAACCTCCAGGGATTTCTTAAGCCGTATGCATATATTTCTTCTCTATACCCCTGAGTATTTCCTATGAAAGGATTATCTGGCGGGATACCATAGTTAAGACTACCTTGCGTTGAATTAACATCTATTCTTAAAATCTTTCCGAGAAGAGTAGATTTGTTTTGACCATTATTATTTGGATCACCCTCAGAGCCGCCATCACCTAAGCCTAAATAGAGATAACCATCAGGTCCAAATTTAGTCTGTCCACCTTTATGATTATCAAATGGCTGATCCTGAGTAAGAATTATCATCTCACTATTTTTATCGGCAGAATCGGGATTTGTACTACTTACTTTAAACCGGGATATCCTTGTCATCATAGGTGATGCTGTAGTATAATTAACATAAAAATAACCATTGTCCTTGTAATCGGGATGGAATGCAAGACCAAGTAAACCCATTTCAGTTGATGTTTGTGATACTCTGTCAGTGATATCAAGGAATACTTTAGCTGAAGAAACAGAGGAAGAGTTTTGAAAGACCTTAATAATACCGGTTTGTTCAACTACAAAAATACGGTCAGTGCCATCATTAGCAGGTTGAAGATCAACGGGGAGAGTAAAAACTAAATTTGGAAAAGCCTCCTGTAACTGAAACTGCGGCAATCCTTCTGTACTAAATATTACCAGGATTATGATTACCAGTTTCAGTTTATGCATATTTACCTTTTTTTCTTTTTAGTATCGACTTTCTTTATTTTATCAGCTTTCTTTTTAATAACAGATGATTTCTTTGTTTTTTTAGCTTTCTTTTTTGTGTCAGAAATCTTTTTAGCTTCAACTTTCCTGCTGATTTTAGCTATCTTCTTTGATGCAGTTTTTTTCTTAATATCAGCAATTTTACTCTTAATCTTAACGAGTGGTGATTTTACTGTCTGTTTAGGCTTTTCCTCAAGCAGATGCTTAGTATGATCAAATTTATAACCTGATTCATATGAAGCAACTTTAATCCGGCTATAAAAATCATATAATGATCTTAATTTATTAGTGATACCTTTATCTGATTTATTATTATGTGATTTTGATCTTTTCATATTCATCTCCTTTAAGGCTTGAATACCTGAGAATGTTAGATGCCAGTCTATGTATAATTCAAAATTTTCTTTATTGAAGTACCTAACGCCTTCAAATTCATGAAGTTCAATAAAATCAGCAGATTCAGAATGTATTGCAATATCATCCAGGAATATACCGGCATGATTATAATTTCTTATGTTATTAATTATCAAGGCTTTTGAAAGCAGAATCTTTCTGTGGATATCAGAACGATCAACGCCTTTCCTTTCAAGAAACTCAAAATATATTCTATCCATCATTAGTCTATCTATTAAATTTCCTGAACCAGGGAGGTCATTTATTTCATTATTTAATAAGTTCTTTAGCAGAATGACCGGCAGGAGGAGGCTTCGATTTATGCTTTTACCATTCTCACCGAATATGGTAACAGAAGATATAAACATATCGAACCAATCCGGTTTATCTTTAAGCGAATCAATTTCTCTTAAGGCTGACAAAAAGATACGGGTAGAGTCAACATCATCTTCTATTTTCTTTAAGATGTCGTCATTTTTAATCGGGACATATTTGATATGGTTGAGTTCATTTACAACATAAATAACGTCTGCGGATAGAATGGAGAATATTTCTTTAATCTCCGACTTGTCCATTTTTTCTTCAGTGAGAAGCTCATCAAATTTATAGAGGATATCGGGGGACAGGAGTTTTCTCAGGGAAAGATGAACACCTGAGAGATAAAGCTCATTCTTAGCATTTTCGACAGAAGGGACACCACGACCGTTCAGGTAATTATTTATCTGATAATAAGAACCGGAGTAATCATATACCTCACGGAAATCGATGAAAGCATTATACTGGTAACCGCCTAAAATTATATAGAGCCCGGAATCGCAGAGATCACTTCCTGACCTGATATATTCAAGGTTGGATCGATGGTCGCGGTATATATAATAGACATTATTCTCACCCCTAACACCCATTGCTTCAGATAACCGCTTATTGGAAATATTGCCGGAAGAATTAATCTTATTGGCTGTATAATTCAGGGTTCCTTTAGCTTCGGTGTAGGAGTTGTTATAAATAATTAAGGAGCGTTCCCCATCGACATTATTTGAATAGGCAATAACATTATCGTTCATATTACCGAAATCATCAATCAGGTCGTACAATTCGAAATTATAGACCTGGCTAAATATATACCGTTTCCTGATCAGCGGAAAAATCTCAACAGTATGACGCCACACGAGATGTTCATTTACAAATTCATCATAATAAGAGCGCTGATATTCCATGCCATATTTTTCAGAGAAACCTTCTATTTGTCCATGAGCGAACATAGGGAGTCCCGGCAGGGTACACATGAGCAAAGCGACTCCGAAATATTTATCGCCACCACCGAATTGGTTTATTGCAGTTTCCTCATCAGGATTGCTCATGAAGTTTACATAGCGTTTGAGAATTTCAGGGTTAAACTCGAGAGTATTTTTGATAAGGAGCTTATATTTTTCATTCTCCTCTTTCATAAGCATGTGCATAAAGGCGCTGTTATAAACACGGTGCATGCCAAGAGTACGGACAAAATAACCTTCCATGAGCCAGAATGCTTCAGCGAGGAGGAGGGTATGGGGGAGTTCAGAATTTATCCTATCTACAACTTCGCGCCAGAATTCAACAGGCATAGCGTTATCAAATTCGGAGCGGGTCATAGAATTATCAGACCTGGAAGGAACGGCACCACCGAGACCCGGCTGGGGGAACCATAGTCTCTGATAGTGTTTTTTAGATAAAGTCATTGCTGCATCGAACCGTATGATAGGAGTTTTTCTTGCAACATGCATTATTGTCTGAATCAAAGATTCGCGCACTTCAGGGTTAAGGAGATTTAGCTGGGCGGTATCATTCCATGGCATATTGGTACCGTCGTTTCCGTGGTAAATATATCTAACATCCCCGGTATAACTATCGACCCGTTGAAAGACAACTGCGGCATCCTGCCTGGAATAATATTTATCTTCAATCCTGACCTGAACTCTTTCATCATCAGAAAGATTAGGTCCATGGAAACCATATGAAGGGTAGGGAGTATGATTGGTCTGAATAAAATAATCAGGTTTTTCTATTACCCATTTGGAAAAAATGCCCGTATGGTTAGGTACCATATCGCTAGCGAGGCGAATTCCCCGTTCCCAAGCGCGGTGCTTAAGATTAAGGAATGCATCCTCTCCGCCTAGATCCCAAGCAATAACATAATCAAAAAGAGAGTAGGCGGAAGATGCTGCTTCAGGATTTCCCATAAGGATCTTAATCTTTTTGGAAGCGGTACTTCTTTCCCAAATACCAATAAGCCAGAGGGCTGTGAAATTCCAACCTGCAAGGATATTTAATTCCTCATCGGGAATCTGGTCGAGACGTCTTATTTCCCTTTGATATTTTTTAGAAAGCTGATGCATCCATACATAAACATTCTTAGCAATCATTACAACTTTAGGCATCCAATCGATATCGGCGGTAAACTGTTCAGTTTCGGCATAATAGAAACGACTTTCCTCGTCGGTTAATTTAAGTCCCGCTGCCAGTTTAGCTCTTAACCTTTCGAAATAATCCTTATCGAATTCATAGGAGGGAACAGGGGGTGATCCTTTTTCGCCTCCGCCGTGACGGATAAATAATTTAGAATCTTCGTAGATAAGATCTTTACCGCTGAGAATTCTTTTATAGAATTTGTCATAGACAAATATTCCCCATTTGTTGAGGATAAAAGTAAGCTGTCCATCCAGGCTAGTGGGTGAAGCGAGGATCGGGTGCTTAAGGAAAGAAATTAAAGGAAGATTATCCGAGCCGATCGGTTTTTCTTTTAGGAAGAAACTTTCCGTTGCATCAAGGAGATTCAGGTATGGAGTTTTGCGTGCCAAACCGGAATCGTCATATAATTCTTTAAGGAGAACAGTAGCAGGGTTAATATTTTCAATTGACAGGAGGATAATTTCTTCAAGGATTATTTCCTTATTGGATTTGATGCCGGTAAATCCGTTAAGATAATCTTCCGGTAAAGCTGTATTCTTATATACTGACATGGGAGGGAACTCCTTTACGAATTCCAATAGTATTTTATCGAGATCGTCCTTGAATTTGGATTTAAGGAAGTTCATACTTCGGGTGAATACGCCGGGGTTGATGTTCTGTTCAT